>NZ_FWWU01000004.1:300000-380191 GCF_900176165.1 Deinococcus hopiensis KR-140 | reverse complement strand
AGGTCCAGTCATGACCAAGTTTCTGTCTCCAACCGAGCCCCTTACCGTCGGCCTGATCGGCGTCGGCGGCATCGCCACCCTTCATGAGCGCGGCTACCGGGAAGCGGGCGCACAGGTGGTGGCCATCGCCGACACGCACGAGGCGACCCTGTCGCGGCGACAGGCCGAGTGGAACGTGCCCCGCGCCTACGCCGATATGGAAGCGCTTCTCGCCGATCCAGAGGTGCAGGCCGTGTCGGTCTGCCTGCCCAACGCCTGGCACCACGAGGCCACCCTCGCCGCCGCCCGCGCGGGCAAGCACGTGCTGTGTGAAAAGCCCATTGCCATGTCCCTGACCCAGGCCGACGAGATGATCCGGGTGTGCCATGAGGCGGGCGTGGTGTTGCAAGTCGGTCACCACCTCCGCACCAACCCCTACGCCGCAAAGGCCCACGAGATCATCACGAGCGGCGCACTGGGGCGCGTCACCTTCCTCCGGCTGCGGCAGGCCCACGACTGGGGGGGCACCACCCCACGGGCCTCCTTTATGACGCTGGCGAGTTCGGGCGGCGGCACCCTGCTGGACAACGGCTGCCACATGATGGACCTCGCCCGCTTCTTCGGTGGCGACGTGCGCGACGTGTTTGCCCGCACCGCCACGCTGGGCTACGACGCCGAAGTCGAGGACACGTCCCTGGTGTCGCTGGGCTTCGAGTCCGGCGCCCTGGGCAGCGTGGAAAACGCCTGGACCGCGACGGGCTGGGAGGAGGCTTTCTGGATCTACGGCACGCGGGGCGCGCTGGAATACACCAACCGCACCGGCACGCCCGAGTTGCGGCACGTCTTCCGCGACTCGCCCGGCACGACCTGGGACGGCACGGACGTGGCGACGTACCGCTTCGGGGGCGTGTCTCCCCACTCGCGGGGCGTGGCCGCCTTTGTGGACGCCATCCGGGGAGGGCGCGAGATTATCTGTACGGGCGAGGACGGGCGGGAAGCCGTGCGCCTGGTCCTGGCGAGTTACGAGAGCGCGCGCCGGGGCCAGCCGGTGATGCTGGCGGCAGAGGCCCAACCTTGAGCGCCCCGCTTCGCCTCGTGCAGGTGGGTTTGGGCGGCTGGGGCCGCGACTGGACGCGCATCGTGCGCGCAAGCGCGGACGTGGAGCAGTCGGCGTTTGTGGACAGCAATCCGGAAGCGCTGGCCCTCGCCGCGAAGGGTGGAGCGGACCCCAGACGCTGTTTCCCCTCGCTGGAGACGGCGCTGGAGGCCGGACCCGCCGATGCGGTCTTGATCACCACCGGGGTGGGCGGACACGCGCCCGTCGCCCTGGCCGCTCTCGAGGCGGGCCTGCCCGTCCTCGTCGAAAAACCCTTCGCGGCCACCCTGGCGCAGGCGCAGGAGGTGGTGCGGGCGGCGGCGCGGCGCCGCCTGCCGCTGATGGTCAGTCAGAATTACCGCTTCCACCCGGCTCCCGCGCTTGCAGCCCAGGTGGTGCGGGAGGAGAGGCTGGGGGCGCTGGGCTTCGTTGAGGTGGACTTTCGGCGGGACAACGCTCGCCCACGGCCTCCCGCCACGGCCCACCACGCCCTGCCCGATCCCCTGCTGATGGACATGGCGATCCACCACTTCGATCTGATGCGCTTCGTGCTGGGCCGTGGGCCGCTGCGGATCAGTTGCACGGCCTTCAATCCGCCCTGGAGCCCTTTTCGCGATCCCGCCGCCGCTGCCGCCGAGATTGAGTTCGAGGGCGGCGTGGTGGTCAGTTACCGGGGCTCGTGGGCCAGTTCCGGACCCGTCACCCCCTGGGCGGGCGAGTGGCGCATGGACGCGGAGGGCGGCGAGATTCGCTGGACCAGCCGCGACGAGCCCACACCCGATTTTGTGGCCGTGCGCCAACTGGGCCAGGACCTCGAGCGTCTTGCCCTTCCCGAGCTGCCCCACCTGGACCGCGCGGGCGCGCTCTCCGAATTCGCTGCCGCCATCCGCGAGGGCCGCGAGAGCGCCAGTTCCGGGCGGGAGAACCTGCCCAGCCTCGCGCTCGCCTTTGCCGCGCGGCTTTCCGCTCAGGAGCGCCGCCCCGTCGAACTGTCTGAACTTCTTTCCCCTCAGGAGGACTCCGCATGACGCAAACGGCCCAAACCCCAACTGCACAGCCCATTCGCGTGCTCGTCTGGAACGAATTTCGCCACGAACGCAAGAACGAGGCCGTCGCTGCCCACTACCCGGAGGGTATCCACGAAACGGTCGCGGCGGCCCTGCGCGAAGGCGGCTGCGAGGTCCGCACCGCTACCCTGGACGAACCCGAACACGGCCTGACGGAAGAGGCCCTCGCCTGGGCCGACGTGGTGTTCTGGTGGGGGCACATCGCCCACGGTGAGGTCAGCGCCGAAGCCACCGAGCGCGTCTTCGCGCGGGTGATGGACGGCATGGGCTTCGTCGCCCTGCACTCGGCGCACTTTTCCAAGCCCTTTAAGCGCCTGATGGGCACAGGCTGCGACCTGAAGTGGCGCGAGGCGAACGACAAGGAACGGCTGTGGGTGCTTGCACCGGGGCACCCCATCGCCTCGGGGCTGGGTGAGTACATCGAACTGGAGGCCGAGGAGATGTACGGCGAGTTCTTCGACGTGCCCCCACCCGAGGAACTGGTCTTCATGAGCTGGTTTACCGGCGGCGAGGTCTTCCGCTCGGGCTGCACCTACACGCGCGGGCGCGGGCGGGTCTTTTACTTCCGTCCCGGTCACGAGACCTACCCCACCTACCACCACCCCGACATTCGCCGGGTGCTGGTGAATGCCGCCCGCTGGGCTGCGCCCGTAGACGGACCCAGACCAGTGTTCGGCAACGCCAAACCCCTGGAGCGCCTGGACGGGTAGGTGCTCAGCCGCTCCACCTGCTGCCGGGCCCTCCCGAAGATATGGGGAGAGCCTGGAAGCTAGGGCTGCTGGGGTGTAAAGCGCTTCCAGTGCCCCTCGGAGATCACCTCAAGGCCGCTGTCCGTGACTTTGATGGCAGTCTCATCGTCGATCGCGTAGGCCGGACCGGAAAGGCCCGCCGCCCACTTCTCTGCATTGGTTAGGGTGTTGTGCGGCAGGTCCGGGTGATCCAGATGCGGGAAGATCGAGAAATCGACGAGGCCCAGTGTCTCGTCGCTTCCCGTGGGAGGCTGCCACGCCACGAAGTCCTTTCCGGTACGTGGGGTCATGACCATGCTCCCCGCACTCAGTCCCACCCAGACGGTCTCGCGCAGCGACGGCAACAGGTCCGCCAGCCCGGACTCCCGCATCCAGTGGCCCAGGTACAGGGCGTCGCCGCCGTTGACCAGCAAAACGTCTGCCTGCTGCACCCAGGGAACCCAGCGCTCCCGCCCGATGCTGGGCAGCGCGGTCAGTTCCAGCACGCCCACAGACTTCCAACCCAGTTCGGTCATTGGGCACTGGGGTTCCTGTCCGCTGATAAATCGCCACGCATGGGTTGGATTGGTCTGTGGATGTCCGTAACCCGCCGTGGGAATGCAAAGGGCAGTGGCCTCGGCAATCGGCTTGCCCAGAAGGTCCAGCAGCGCGTCATGGATGCTGGGATTTTTGATTCCAGCCGAAGTGAGCAGAAGTTTCACAGTTCCTCTCCTTCTTGGTGGACGGAAAGCGAAAAGAAGCCTTTTTCCCTGATCCTGATTTCACGGTCAGCCAGAAGCGTAATATCACCTGTTCTTACACCCGTAACATAGCATCGGAAAGTCTGTTCAGCTTCTGACCCAGTGCAGAATTGCCGCACCCTGCGTTCCTTTTGCTTTTTCGCCTCGGGATCGGCAGCGGCCCGCAACACAACCGAGTGCCTTGCTGAAGAGGCGCCAAAACGCCTCTCAACCGCCGACTTAGGTCGAAATCAAGCCAAAGTACGCGCTTGCGTGGACAAAGAGGACGGGATTACACTTCTCTTCATCCAGAAGGAGGCGGGGCGACATGACGGCACAGACGGTGGGCCGGTGGTCAGATATTTCCGCGGCCGAGCGGGCGGTGGTGGAAGCGGTCTTCTGGGGACGGGACCTCTCCCGCAGCGAGTTGGGACGGCGTGTGGGCTTTTCCAAGAGCAAGCTGGGCGCAGAAGTGGCCGGGCTGATCACCGCCGGCGTGCTGGAAGAACGCGGCGCTCACGCCTCCACTGGAGGGCGGCGTGCGGAGGGGCTGAGTCTGAGCCGCGACCTGGGCGTGCTGGCAGCAGTCGACCTGGGCGCCACCAGCCTGGACGTGGCCCTGCTCTCCCCCACGCTGGAGGTTCTGGACGCCTTGACTGAGGACACGGACGTGCGGCGGGGGCCGGGCCCGGTGATGGCGCGGGTCAAGGCGCTGGTGCGCCAGCTTCTTCGTGCGCGGGGCCTGCGGGAAGGCGACGTCCTCGCCGTGGGTATGGGCCTTCCGGGGCCGGTGGAGTTTCAAAGTGGCCTGCCGGTCAACCCGCCCATCATGCCCGGTTGGGAGGGCTTTTCGATCCGCGACGACCTCGCGGAGATGCTGGACGCCCCCGTGTATGTGGACAACGACGTGAACATCGCGGCGCTGGCCGAACTGTGGCATGGCGGACAGCAACCGCAGAACTTCTTCGTGGTCAAGGTGGGCACCGGGATCGGCTGCGGCATCGTATGTGGCGGCGAGATCTACCGGGGCGCGGACGGAGCGGCGGGCGACGTGGGGCACATCCTGGTGGATCCCCTGGGGCCGCGCTGCCACTGCGGCAACGTGGGCTGCGTGGAGGTGATGGCCGCCGGTCCCGCCATCGCCCGCGAGGCCACGGCGGCCGCGCAGGCGGGCGAGAGCCCCCTTCTGGCCGACTGGTTGGAGGCGAACGGACGGCTGGACCCCCCGGACGTGGCCCGCGCGGCGCGTGAGGGGGACCCGGTGGCGAACGCCATTATTCAGAAGTCGGGCCTGCTCATCGGCCAGATGCTCGCGTCGCTGGTCAACTTCTTCAATCCGTCGCACATCGTCCTGACGGGCGGTGTGACGCGCATGGGGCCGCTGTGGCTCGCCTCCATCCGTCAGAGCGTGTACCAGCGCTCACTGGCGCTCTCAACGCGGCATATCGAGATTCGCCCCTCCCTCGTGGGAGACCAGGGCGGCCTGATCGGGGCCGGAGCACTGGCGATGCTGGGTTGTCTCCGGGTGGAACGCACGTGACGGGCGGGGTAGGTGCCGTTCCCCGCGCCGCCTTTCGCGGTGTGTCCAAGCGCTTCGGTCCGGTGGACGTGCTGCGGGACGTGTCGTTCGAGATCGCTCCCGGCGAGGTTCACGCGCTGCTGGGCGAGAACGGCGCGGGCAAAAGCACGCTGATGAAGGTGCTCTCGGGCCACCACGCGCCCACCTCCGGGCAGGTGGAAGTGGACGGCGCGCCCGTGCAACTCCGCTCGGTGCGCGACGCCGAGGCGCTCGGCATCGTCCTGATTCACCAGGAATTCAATCTGGCCGAGGACCTGACCGTCTCGCAGAACGTCTTCCTGGGGCACGAGGTGGGCGGCTTTCTGCTGAACGACGCCGAGATGAACCGCAGCGCCGCCGCTGCCCTGGCCCTGGTGGACGTGCAGCTGGACCCGCGCACCCGCGTGCGGGACCTGAGCGTGGGGCAAAAGCAGCTCGTGGAAATTGCGCGGGCGCTGTCCCGCCAGGCGCGGCTGCTCATTATGGACGAGCCGACGGCAGCCCTGACGCTGGGCGAAACGCGGGTGCTGCTGGACCTCGTGGCCCGGCTGCGCTCCGAAGGCGTGACGGTGCTGTACATCAGCCACAAGCTCGACGAGGTGGAGCGCATCGCGGACCGGGTGACGGTGCTGCGCGACGGGCGTTTCGTCGCCACGCGGCCCAGAGAGGGCCTGACGCCGCGCGCCATGGCGAGCCTGATGGTGGGACGTGAACTGGAGGACATGTTTCCAGCGCGGGGTGCGCCCTCCGGTGAGGTGGCGCTCGCCGTGCGGGGGCTTACCGTGCCCGGCTGGGCGCAGAACCTCTCCTTCGCGGTGCGCCGGGGCGAGGTGCTGGGCTTCGCCGGCCTCGTCGGCGCGGGCCGGACCGAGGCGCTCGAGGGACTCCTGGGCCTGCGCCGCCGCACCGTAGAGCGCGTGGAGCGGGACGGAAAGCCCGTGACCATCCGCGACGCGGGAGACGCGGCCCGTCACCGCCTGGTCTACCTGTCTGAAGACCGCAAGGGCAAGGGCCTGCTGGTGGACGCGGGGCTGCGCCAGAACCTGACGCTGATGACCTTATCGCGCTACGCCCGGCCACTGCTCGACGTGGGGGCTGAACGCCGGGCGCTGGCGCGGGCCGTGGACGAGTACGGCATCCGCACCGGGCGGCTGGATGTGGCGGCGAACGCGCTCTCGGGCGGCAACCAGCAGAAGCTCGCCCTCGCCAAGATTCTGGAAACCGAGCCCGAGGTCATCGTGCTGGACGAGCCCACACGTGGCGTGGACGTGGGCGCCAAGCGCGAGATCTACCACCTCATTCACCGCCTGGCCGATACAGGCAAGGCCGTGGTCGTCATTTCCAGCGAGCTGCCCGAGCTGCTGGGCCTGTGCCACCGCCTGCTGGTGATGCGGGCGGGCCGGATCGTCGGGGAACTCACGGGGGAGCGCATGAACGAACACGAGGTCATCGAGTACGCCACGGGCCTGAAAGACGACGGGGCCGCGCCTCAAGGAGAAGGGGTGACCGCGCATGTCTAACCCCGCCGCCGAATCGGGCGCGTCCCCCTCCCCTCCCCTGCTCGCCCGGCTGGGCAGCCTGGGACCACTGCTGGGGCTGGTCCTGCTGATGGCCCTGGCGACGGCCCTCAACTCCAGCTTTCTCACGCCTGCCAACCTCGCCAACGTTGCGACGAGCGCCGCCTTTATCGGCATCATCGCGGTCGGCGCGACGTTCGTGATCATCTCCGGCGGCATTGACCTCAGCGTCGGCTCGCTGGCAGCCCTGACGGCGGGCTCGGTCATCCTGATCATGAATACGGTCTCGAAAACGCTGGGGACGGGATGGACCACGGTCCTCGTGGGTATCGTCGCCGCCCTCGTTATCGGAGCGCTCGCGGGGCTGGCGCACGGCACGCTGATCTCGCGGGGGCGCATTGAACCCTTCATCGTCACGCTGGGCACGCTGGGCATCTTCCGCGCGGTGCTGACCTACCTCTCGCAGGGAGGGTCCATCAGCCTCGACCTCGCCGTGGCTGACACGTTTGGGCCGGTCTACTATGGCCACGTTCTCGGCGTGCCGGTCCCGGTGCTCGTGTTTGCCCTTGTGGCGCTGCTGGGCGGACTGATCCTCAACCGCACCCGCTATGGGCGCTACGTGCAGGCCATCGGCTCCAGCGAGCAGGTCGCGCGCTACGCCGCCATTGACGTTTCGCGGGTCAAGGTGCAGACCTACGTGCTCCAGGGCCTATGCGTGGCCATCGCCACCATCTTGTACGTGCCGCGCCTGGGCTCAGCCTCGCCGTCCACGGGGCTGCTGTGGGAACTGGAGGCCATCGCCGCCGTCATCATCGGGGGTACAGCCCTCAAGGGCGGCAGCGGGCGCATCTGGGGCACGGTGGTTGGGGCGCTGCTGCTGATGACCATTACAAACATGCTCAACCTCACCAACATCATCAGCGTGTATCTCAACGCCGCCGTGCAGGGCATCGTGATTATCCTCGTCGCTTTTTTCCAGCGGGGCAAGCGGTAATGCCCCTCGTCCGTGCCGCGTCACCGTCGCCCGCCCACCCACTTTTGCCCGGAGGAACACCATGCGCCTGACCCGACTGCTGACCGTTTCGGCCCTGCTGACCGTTTCCACCGCCCTCGCCCAGACCAAGACCGTGATCGGCGTGTCCATCCCCGCTGCTGATCACGGCTGGACCGCGGGTGTGGTTTACCACGCCAACGAAGCGAAAAAGGCTGTGGAAAAGATGTATCCCGGTGCGCAGGTCATCGTGAAGACCGCCAAGGACGCCAACGAGCAGGCCAACCAGATTCAGGACATGGTTACGGTCAACAAGATCAATACGTTGGTGATCCTGCCGCAGGAGAGCGCGCCGCTGACGGCCCC
This sequence comes from Deinococcus hopiensis KR-140, assembly GCF_900176165.1. NCBI lineage: Bacteria > Thermotogati > Deinococcota > Deinococci > Deinococcales > Deinococcaceae > Deinococcus > Deinococcus hopiensis. Next base: position 372,149 of record NZ_FWWU01000004.1, on the reverse strand, counting down.
CGTCGCAGCGGTCAAGCGCCAGGGCGTCTACACAGTGGTGGTGGACCGGGGCCTGACGAATGCGGCGGCCCAGGACGCCTACGTGGCGGGGGATAACAAGGGCTTCGGCAAGGTGTCGGCTCAGTTCCTGGGCAAGCAGCTGGGCGGCAAGGGCAACGTGGTGGTGCTGCGCGGCATTCCCACCGTGGTGGACAACCAGCGCGTGGACGCCTTCGAGGCCGCCATGAAGGCCGGATACCCGGGCGTCAGGATTCTGGACAAGAAGTTCGGCAACTGGAACCGCGACGACGCCTTCAAGGTCATGCAGGACTACCTGACCCGCTTTCCCAAGATCGACGCCGTGTGGGCCGCCGACGACGACATGGCGGTCGGCGTCCTGAAGGCCATCCAACAGGCCGGGCGCAAGGACATCCGCGTGGTGCTGGGCGGCGCAGGCATGAAGGAAATGATCAAAAAGGTGATGGACGGCTCGGACAAGTTGATCACCGCCGACGTGACCTACCCACCGTCCATGATCGCCGACGCCATCATGCTCGCCGCCAAGAACCGCACAGCGGGCAAGGCGCTCCCCAAGAGCACCATCATCCCCAGCGTCCTCGTGACCAAGGGCAACGCCAGCAAGTTCTACTTCCCCAACTCGCCTTTCTGACGTTTGCCGGGGGCGGCCCGCGCTTCCCCGGCTCGGGCCGCTTTCTCTTTCCGCCCGTTCCGCTTTCCCGCCCCCAACAACGCTCCGTTTTCCCTGTTCGAGGTTTCTTATGGCAAGACCCGTCACGCTCTTTACCGGCCAGTGGGCCGATCTGCCCCTCACCGAACTCGCGCCCCTCGCCCGGCAGATGGGCTACAGCGGCCTGGAACTCGCCTGCTGGGGAGACCACTTTGACGTCCAGCGGGCCCTGGCCGAGGAGGGCTACGCGCGCGAACGGCGCGAACTCCTCGCCGATCACGGTCTGGTCTGCCACGCCATCTCCAATCACCTCGTCGGGCAGGCGGTGTGCGACCTGGTGGACGAGCGTCACCGCGAGATCGTGCCCGGGCACGTGTGGGGTGACGGCGATCCCGAGGGCGTGCGGCAACGCGCCGCAGAGGAAATGATGGATACCGCCCGCGCCGCCCAGAAACTCGGCGTTGGGGTGGTGAACGGCTTTACCGGCTCGTCCATCTGGCACGCCACCTACGCCTTTCCGCCCACCTCACAAACCTACTGGGACGCCGGTTTTCAGGACTTTGCCCGGCGCTGGACGCCCATCCTCGATGTGTTTGCAGAAGTTGGCGTGAATTTCGCGCTGGAGGTCCACCCCACCGAGATCGCTTTCGATCTCGCCACGTCCGCGCGGGCACTGGAGGCCGTGAACCGTCACCCGCGCTTCGGCTTCAACTATGACCCCAGCCACCTCGCGTATCAGGGGGTGGACTACGTGAAGTTCATCCGGACCTTCGGAGAACGCATTTTTCACGCCCACATGAAGGACGTGTGGTGGGGGCACGGCAACGGGGATGTGGGCGTGTTTGGCGGGCACACCACCTTCGGCGATCCGAGGCGCTTCTGGGACTTCCGCAGCGTGGGGCGCGGGGACGTGAACTTTGAAGAGGTCATCGTGGCCCTCAACGACGCGGGCTACCGGGGCCCACTGAGCGTGGAGTGGGAGGACGCCCGCATGGACCGGATCCACGGCGCGACGGAAAGCGCCGCCTTCGTACGCCGCCTGGACTTCGAACCCCCCGCCACCGCCTTCGACGCGGCCTTTGCCCGCACCGAGGAGACCAAGTGAGGCCCCTCAAGCTCCGCATGGGCATGGTGGGCGGCGGTCAGGGGGCCTTTATCGGAGCCGTTCACCGCATGGCGGCCACCCTGGACGGCGAGATCGAACTCGTGGCGGGGGCGCTGTCGAGCACGCCGGAACGTTCGCGGGCATCGGGAGAGGCGCTGGGACTGCCGGACGAGCGCAACTACGGCAGTTGGCAGGACATGCTGGCGGGCGAGCTGGCGCGCGAGGACCGCATCGATCTGGTGGCGATCGTCACCCCCAACCACCTGCACTACCCGGTGGCAAAGGCGTTTGCCGAAGCCGGAATCCACGTCGTCTGTGACAAACCCCTGGTGCATACCTCAGAACAGGCCCAGGACCTGGTGCGGGTGGTCAATGCGTCGGGGGTGGTCTTCGCCGTCACCTACAACTACACCGGCTACCCGATGGTGAAGCAGGCGCGGCACATGGTCCGCACGGGACAGCTGGGTGACATCCGTAAGGTCGCCGTGGAATACCGCCAGGGCTGGCTGGCTGGCCCCCTGGAAGGCAACAAACAGGCCGACTGGCGCACCGATCCCTCTCGCAGCGGATTGGGGGGCGCAGTCGGCGACATCGGCACCCACGCCGAGAACCTGATGAGCGCCGTGACGGGCCTGGAACTGGAAGCGGTCTGCGCGGACCTGACGGCTTTTGTTCCGGGCCGAATGCTGGACGACGACGCCTCGGCGCTGCTGCGCTTCCGGGGGGGGGCCAAAGGTATCCTGACGGTCTCGCAGGTGGAGATCGGCGGCGAGAACGACCTGCGCCTGCGCGTTCACGGCACGAAGGGCAGCCTGAGCTGGCGGCAGGAGGACCCCAACCGCCTGCTGTTCGATTCATTGGACGCTCCGCAGCAGGTGCTGACGCGCAGCGGCCCCGGTCTGTGTGGGGAAGCGCAGGGGGCCACTCGACTCCCCGCAGGGCACCCCGAGGGCTTTATCGAGGCCTTTGCCAACGTGTACCGGGCCGCCGCCACGCACATCCGGGCCAAGGCAGAGGGCCGGGAATACACGCCTGATTACCCCACAGTGGAGGACGGCGCGCGGGGAGTGCGCTTCATCGAGAAGATGGTGGAAAGTAGCGGCAGCGCAGAGAAGTGGACGGTGCTGGACTGACGCAGCGCCGAGGGAAGAGGGCAGACAGACCGAAACGGAGTGGGGGCGGCCGTACCCATTTCCGACTTGGGGTGTCGGCCGCCGTTCCGCTGAAGGTGCCGCTTCGCCCCGGCAAGACAGCCTCAGGAAAAAGCTCCGCTCCTGGATGCCGGGAGACGGAGCTGCCCGCCGACTTCACCCGGTCGGCTTTCAATTTTGGGGTAGGGCAAGCGTAGCGCGTTCTTGTCAAGGAGGTGTGCAGATTTGAGCAAGAACCCGAAAGCGTTTTCGTCCGTCTGCCTTTGGCCTTTCCCACAGCCTGCTCAGGCCGTCCCAAGCCCCATTCAACAGGCGCACTCGGCGCTCGAACTCCTGGGCAGCGCCTTCGGAGGCAGACGGTCCGCCGTCCAGACGGGCGGCCCCGAGGTGCAGGTGCTGCTGCTCGGCAAGCAGGTGGGAGGCTCGGGAGCGCGCGAGGGCTGAAAGGCGGTGACGGCGGCGTGCGTCGTGGCGGGGACGGAACTGAGGGGCCCGGGGAACGCAGGGCGAAAGCTGAAGCCAGAACCCCAACCCAAATCACCCTCTGCCCATCCAGGCCGCCTATGCTGACGTCATGCGCGGCCTTTTCTCGAAACGCAAGGCGGATGGGAAACCCGCCGAAGACAAGACCCAGGCTTCCAACCGCTCCCAGATGCCGGGCACGCCCAAACCCGCCTCCGAGAAACGGAGCGCGGACCCCCGGGCGAGTCAGACCCAGGTGGGCCAGACGCGGGCCGGGCAGACCCGCGCTGGACAGACGCAGACGGACCTCATCCTGAACACCACCGAGCGTATGGCGCGCATCGGAGACCGCTTTGCCCTCGCCCTGCGCGAGGCCCTGATGGACCAACCCTACGAGGTGGTGCAGAACGTACAGCTCAAGGATTTCCTGGCGCTGACGCCAGGCGGCGGGCTGGAGCGCGAGGCGCGGCGCAAGCTCGATTTCCTGATTGTGGCCCAGCCGGAGCGCGTGCCGGTGCTCGCGATCATGCTCACCCACCACACCTATGGGCGCGACCGCCGCAGGTCGCCGGAGGTCAACAAGGACACGGGGCTGGGCGGAGGCAGCATCATCACGGTCTTGAACCTCGATCCGCACGAACTCGTTACGCCCGAGGCTGTTCTCAAGGTGCTGCGGCCGCACCTGTCCTGACCCCCAGCTCCAGCCACACGCCGGACCCCGAGCCAGAAGCGCGATGTGTAGGCTTCCTGCTGGCATTGGGGGGACCCAGGCCTCATGCTGACTGGAGAAGCATGCATCTGCGAACCCTCATCTCCCGCAACCTGACGGGCCTGTCGGTCATCCTGGCCCTGGCAGGCGCGCTCGTGCTGTACAGCATTCAGCGCAACCTGAGCGACTCGGCCACCCTCCGCGAGCTGCAGGGGGGAAGCCAACAGATCGAGACGGTCTTGCAGCACATCGTGGACCTGGAAACGGGGGTGCGCGGGTACATCATCACGGGCAACGACGTCTTTCTAGAACCGTACGACCGGGGACGCGCGTTGTTGCCCGGTGAGTTCTCGGCACTCAGCAGATTTCTGGCCGAGCAGGCCAGTCAGAAGCAGATGGAACGCCTGAGCAACGTGCAGGCGCTGCTCGACCGATGGTTCCGTGACGTGGCCACGCCCGAGATCGAGACGCGGCGGGCGAACGGTTTCTCAGCGGGTGAAGCGGCCCGGTCGCAAGCGGGCAAACGCCTGGTGGACAGCATGCGGCAGGAACTGGCGGGGATGCAGGCCGCGCTTCAGGCCCAGACCGTACAGATGCAGCGTGACGCCACCTTCAGCCTGCGCCTGGTACAGGGGTTGGTGCTGCTCGCCTTTGCGTTGGTGGCGGGAGCTTCGGCGCTGATCGGCACCAATCTCTCGCGGCGGCTGGGACAGGCGCTGGAGGGGTTGAGCCGGGTGACGCGGCGCGTTGCGGCCGGACACTACGACGAGCGCGCGCCGCGCAGCGACGTATACGAGGTGCAGGAGGTCGCGGGGCACTTCAACGAGATGGCGGCCGCCATTCAGACGAGCCAGGCCGAGGTGCAGGAGCGGCACGCAGCCCTGGAGCGGCAGCACGAGCAGGTCGCGCGCCTGAGTGAGGACGCCGGGCGGCTCGCCGAGCTGACCGATACCCTGCAGGCCTGCTACACGCTGGCCGAGGGGTACGCCGTACTTCAGGGCATGTTGCCGCACATCTTCCCAGGCTGGAGCGGCACCGTCAGTGTAATCGCCGCGTCGCGCAACCTGCTCACCGTGCAGGTGAGCTGGGGCGAGGCCCGCTGGCGCACACCGGACCTGACCTCCACGCCCGACATGTGCTGGGCGCTGCGCAAGGGCCGGACCTACACCCGCGAGCATCCCATCACCATGTCGTGCATCCAGCAGGCCCCAGGGCACACCCACGCCTACCTGTGCATTCCCCTCGTCGCGCAGGGCGAGACGCTCGGTTCACTGCGGCTGAGCGCCGACGACCCCGAGCAGAGCTCCAAGGAAACGGCCCGGGCCCGCAACTTTGCCGAGGCCGTCGCCCGGCAGATCGCGCTGTCCATCGCCAGCCTGCAACTGCGCGACACGCTGCGCAACCAGAGCATTCGTGACGCCCTGACCGGGGCCTTTAACCGCCGGTACCTCGAAGAAACCCTGTCGCGCGAACTCGTGAGCGCGGAGCGCAACCGACGCGCCCTCAGCGTGCTGGCGCTGGACATCGACCACTTCAAGCGCTTTAACGACACCTTCGGACACGATGGAGGCGACGCGATGCTCGTGGCCGTGGCCCAGGAGATGCAGGACTTTTTCCGTGCCGAGGACGTGGTGTGCCGCTACGGCGGCGAGGAGTTCGTGGTGGTGCTGCTCGACACGGCCCATGAGGACGCCCTCGCCCGCGCCAACGGTTTTCGGCAGGCGGTCCACGGCCTGCGGGTCAACCTGCGCGGGCAGCCGCTCGGGCAGGTCAGCGTGTCCATCGGCGTCTCGACCTTCCCGGGAGACGGCACCACCCCCGAGGGCCTGGTCTCGGCCGCCGACGAGGCCCTGTACGAAGCCAAGCGCCAGGGCCGCGACCGGGTGGTGAGCGTGTCGCAACTTCCGGCCCAGGGCGCAATTGTGCCGGACATGCCCAAGCCCCAGGGCTGAAGTCGGCGACGGGGTTCAAGACCCCGGACGGTGCCCCAGCGTCCAGGCCACCCCGTCCGCCGCGTCACGCAGCCGCCGGGTCAGGCGTTCCTGTTCCCGCAGCCGGGCGGTGGGCAGGCTCAGGCCCAGGGCGGCGATCACCTTTCCCCCCTCGCCCACCAGGGGCACGGCCAGCCCGCTCGTGCCCACCGCCCACTCGTCCCGCGTCAGGGCCAGGCGGTCCAAGCGGATTCGGCGGGCTTCCTCCGGCCAGGGCGCCGCCAGGGTGTGTGGGGTGAAGCGGGGAGCGTCTGGAGGAAGGTCCAGACCCGCCAGGGCGTACAGCAGCTTGCCGCTCGCCGTGGCGTGGGGCGGCAGCACGAAGTCGGTTTCTCCCACCACCGGCGGCCCGTCCCGTCCCTGCACGGAGCGGGCGATGCACAGGACCTGCGCCTGATCCTGACCGGCTTCCAGCACGCAGAGAAAGGCGAGCAGGTGCGTTCCTCGCGCCAGGGCGTTCATCGCGTCGTGCGCCGGCGCGTACCACGGCACCGAGCCGTAGAGCGCGCTGGAGAGCTTGAGCAGCCGCCAGCCCAGTCGGTAGCGCCCCCGTCCCACCCGCATCAGCAGCCCGCCCGCCGTCAGCGTGGTGAGCTGCTCGTGGAGGGTGGAGGTGGCCTCGCCGAGATGGACCGCGAGGGCCGTCAGGGTCCACTCGGTGCGGTCTGCGTCGAAGGCTTCGAGCACACGGACGGCGCTGTCCACGGTGGCGAGGGTGCGGGGCACGGCCCAAGTCTACCTTTTCCGGTTATTCCGAAAATACGACTTGTGGCCTGCTTCCGGAAGGCGGACGATGGCGGCGCAATCCACTCCACCCCTCGCCTCACTCCGAAAGGACGCCCATGACTGACGTTGCCTCCCCCAGTGCCCCTGTAATTCGCGCGCCCCGTGGCTCCGAGAAGACCGCCAAGGGCTGGATTCAGGAAGCCGCCAAGCGGATGTTGATGAACAACCTCGACCCGGAGGTGGCCGAGAACCCCGGCGAACTGATCGTGTACGGCGGACGCGGCAAAGCGGCGCGGAACTGGGACGCCTTTCACCGGATCGTGGAGACGCTGGACCGCCTCAATGACGACGAGACGCTGCTGATCCAGTCGGGCAAGCCGGTGGCTGTCCTGCGGACGCACGAGTGGGCGCCGCGCGTGCTGCTCGCCAACTCCAACCTGGTGCCCCACTGGGCGACGTGGGAGGAGTTCGACAGGCTCGATCAGGCGGGGCTGATGATGTACGGCCAGATGACGGCCGGAAGCTGGATCTACATCGGGACCCAGGGCATCCTCCAGGGCACCTACGAGACCTTTGCCAGCGCGGGGAGAAAGCACTTTGGCGGTTCTCTGAAGGGCACCATCACCGTCACAGCGGGCCTGGGCGGTATGGGCGGCGCGCAACCGCTGGCGGTCAAGCTCGCGGGCGGCGTGAGCATCAACGTCGAGATCGATCCGCACCGCATTGAGCGCCGCCTGGAAACGCGCTACCTGGACGAGGTGGCCGACAGCCTCGCGGACGCGATTCAGCGCGCTGAGCGCTACAAGGCGCAGGGCGTGGCCCGCTCCATCGGCCTGCTGGGCAACGCCGCTGAACTCGTCCCCATGCTCGTGGAGATGGACTGGACCCCAGACCTCGTGACCGACCAGACGAGCGCCCACGATCCCATGTGGGGCTACATCCCAGTCCTCCAGCCCGACGAGGACGCCGACAAACTGCGCGCTGAGCAGCCCGAAGCGTACCGCCAGCGGGCCTACGAGGCGATGGCGAACCACGTCCGGGCCATTCTGGAACTGCAAAAGCGCGGCGCTGTGGCCTTCGACTACGGCAACAACCTGCGCCACCGGGCGCGCGAGGCAGGGGTGGAAAACGCCTTCGACTACCCCGGCTTCGTGCCCGCATTTATCCGCGACTCCTTCTGCGAGGGGCGGGGCCCGTTCCGCTGGGTGGCCCTCTCCGGCGATCCCGAGGACATCCGGGCGACGGACCGGGCGCTGCTCGACCTCTTCCCCGAAGACGAGCGGCTGCAGGCGTGGCTGACCTACGCTGCCGACCAGATCGCTTTCCAGGGCCTGCCCGCGCGCATCTGCTGGCTGGGCTACAAGGAGCGCGACCGCGCCGCCCTGCTGTTCAACGAGATGGTGGCCGACGGCCGCCTGAAGGCCCCCATCGTGATCGGGCGCGACCACCTCGACGCGGGCAGTGTCGCCAGCCCCTACCGGGAGACCGAAGCGATGAAGGACGGCTCGGACGCCGTAAGCGACTGGGCGCTGCTGAATTTCGGTGTGGGTATCGCGTCGGGTGCGGCTTGGATGAGCTTTCACCATGGCGGCGGCGTGGGCCTGGGCTTCTCGCAGCACGCCGGACTGGTGGCGCTGGCCGACGGCACGCCCGAGGCCGCCGCCCGCCTCGCCCGCTGCCTGACGAACGACCCCGGCATGGGCGTGATTCGCCACGCTGACGCGGGGTATGAGAAGGCGCTGGACGTGGCGCAGGAGCGGGGGCTGGACCTGCCGAGTCTGGGCATTGAGGATGCCAGCAAAGGGCAACGCTGATGGAGGGACCGCCCTCCCACCTTCCCTACGGCGGCGTCGCCTCCTTTGCCCGCGCGCCCCTCGTTGAAACGGGTGGAGACTGGCGCGCGGACGTGGGCGTTCTGGGCATCCCCTTCGATATCGCGCTGGGCTTCCGGCCCGGAGCCCGCTTCGCGCCCCGGGCGTTGCGGGAGGCGTCTTTGCGCTTTGTGCCGCCCTTCACCGGGCTGGACGGACGAACACGGCTCGGAGGCGTGACTTTCGCGGACGCAGGTGACGTGGTGCTGCCCAGCCTGGAGCCGGAACTGGCGCGCAAGCGCATCACTGAAGCGGCGAGACAGGTGCGCGAGCGCTGCAGATTGCCCGTCTTTCTGGGAGGCGACCACAGCGTGACGTACCCGCTGCTACGCGCCTTCCACGACGTGCCTGAGCTGCACGTCATCCAGCTCGACGCCCACCTCGACTTCACCGACATACGCAACGGCACACGCTACAGCAACTCCAGTCCCTTCCGCCGGGCCGCCGAGGAACTTCCCAACCTCGTCCACATCACCACGCTGGGGCTGCGCGGGCTGCGGTTCGACGCTGAAGCCGTGGCGGCCGCGCGGGCGCGGGGGCATACCCTGGTGCCGATGGAGGACGTGGAGGCGCAATTCACGTCCGTGCTGCGGGCGCTGCCCGAGGGCCGCTCCGTTTACCTGAGCGTGGATGTGGACGCCTTCGACCCAGCGGTCTTGCCGGGCACAAGCAGCCCCGAGCCCGACGGCTTCACCTACGCCCTGGCGATGCGGGTAATTCGCGAAGTTGCCCGCCGTCACCGACTTGTCGGCGTGGACGTGGTGGAACTCGCCCCCAATCTCGACTCCTCGGAGCGCAGCTCGCTGCTGGCAGCCCGCCTCATTCTGGAGATTTTGTGCGAGGTGTTAGGTGGCTGAGACGCTGTTTACAGGAATTTCTCAGCTCGTCACCCCCGCGCCGGGCCCCCAGCGCGGCCCGGCGATGCGCGAGTTGACCGTTGTCCCCGACGCCGCCCTGCTCGTTCGTGACGGCCTTGTCTCCTGGGTGGGGCCTCGCCGCGACGCACCTGCTGCTGCCCATCTTCACGACTTCGGAAGCGTGGCCGTCGTCCCTGGGCTGACCGATCCGCACACCCACGCGGTCTGGGCCGGAGACCGGCTGGCCGATTTTGAAGCGCGGGTGGAGGGCGTGCCCTACGAAACGATCCTCGCGCGGGGTGGCGGCATCCGCTCCACCATGCGGGCGACGGCAGCGGCAGACGAGGCCGAACTTGTGCAGCTGGCCCTGCCCCGTCTACGGGCACTGGCGGTGAGCGGCGCAACCACCATCGAAGTCAAGAGCGGCTACGGGCTGGACTTCGGGGCCGAGATACGGATGCTGCGGGCGGTGCGGGCCTTGCAGCCCATCATTTCCGTGACGTTGGTGGCCACGTTGCTGATCCACGTGCCGCCGCAAACCGGGCGAACCGATTACGTTCAGTCCGTCTGCGGGGAGCTGATTCCTCAGGTGGCCCGCGAAGGACTGGCCGAGGCCGTGGACGTGTTCTGCGAGCGCGAGGCGTTTGGTGTGGACGAGACGCGCGCCATCCTTGCGGCCGCGCGGCAGCACGGACTGGCCGTCAAGCTGCACGCCGATCAATTTCACGCGGTCGGGGGCACCGAACTGGCCTGCGAGGTGGGGGCGCTCAGCGTGGACCACCTGGAAGCGAGCGGAGAGGCGCAGGTCGCAGCGCTGGCCTCGTCGAGCACCATCGCCACCGTCTTGCCCGGCGTCACGCTCCACCTCGGCCTGCCCGCCGCGCCCGCCCGGAAACTGGTGGACGCGGGCGCATGCGTGGCTGTGGGCACAGACCTCAACCCGGGCAGTTCTCCCCTCTTCAGCGCGGGGCTCGCCCTCGCGCTTGCCGTGCGCCTGTGCGGCCTGACTCCGGCGGAGGCCCTGACGGCCGCGACGGCCAACGCGGCGGCGGCGTTGGGCCTGAACGATAGGGGCGCGCTTGTCCCCGGACAGCGCGCCGACTTTCTGGCGCTGCACTCGGCGGACTGGCGCGATCTGGCCTACGCGCTGGGGGCGAATCCGGTGCGCGACGTGTGGGTCGGCGGGCAACACTTCAAGGAGCATTCAAGGTGATTCTCGATCAGCAATTGACCTTAGCGGACTTCATCCGTGTCGTCCGCCACGCCGAACCCGTCACCCTCTCCCCCGCTGCCCGGGAGCGTGTCCTCGCGGCCCGCGCCGTCATCGAAGGGATTGTGGAAGGCACGGAAGCCGTGTATGGCGTCAACACGGGCTTCGGCAAATTCGCCAGCATCCGCATCGCGCGCGAGGAGCTGACGCAGCTGCAGCACAACCTGATCGTGTCGCACGCCATTGGCGTAGGTGAGGCGCTGCCCACCGAAGTGGTGCGGGGGATGTTGCTGCTCCGCGCGCAATCGCTGGCGCTCGGGCACTCCGGCGTACGCGTGGAGGTGGTGGAGGCGCTGCTGACGCTGCTGAACGCCGGAGCCTGTCCGGTGGTGCCTGCCCAGGGCAGCGTTGGCGCGTCTGGAGACCTTGCGCCGCTGGCCCACCTCGCGCTCGCGCTGATCGGCCTGGGTGAGACCGAATACCGGGGCGAGGTGCGGCCCTCGGCGGACGTGCTGACCGAGCTGGGACTGACGCCGCTGGTGCTTGAGGCCAAAGAGGGCCTGGCCCTTATCAACGGCACCCAACTGATGGGCAGCCTGCTGGCCCTCGCGCTGCACGACGCCCGGATCCTGCTGCACACCGCCAACCTCGCGGCCGCGATGACAGTGGAGGCGCTGTCGGGCAGTCACCGCCCCTTCTCCGAAGGCGTGGTGCGCCTGCGGCCCCATCCAGGCGCGGTGGAAGTGGCAGGGGAGCTGCGCACTTTCCTGCGGGACTCGGCCATCGCCCCGGCGCACGCAAACTGCGGCAAGGTGCAAGACGCCTACAGCCTGCGCGCCGTGCCCCAGGTCCACGGAGCCACGCTGGACACCCTCATGCACGCCGAGCGGGTACTGGCGATTGAGTTCGCCTCGGTGACGGACAACCCCCTGATCTTCCCCGAGACGGGTGAGGTCATCTCCGGAGGCAACTTCCACGGTCAACCCCTGGCAGTGACGGCCGACGCACTGAAGGTGGCGGTGGCCGAACTCGCATCCATCAGCGAGCGCCGCACCGAGCAGCTGCTCAACCCAGCGCTGTCGGGTCTGCCCGGCTTCCTGACGCGCGAGGGTGGACTCAGCAGCGGCTACATGATCGCCCAGTACACGGCGGCGGCCCTCGTCAGCGAGAACAAGGTGCTGGCCCACCCGGCGAGCGTGGACTCCATTCCGACAAGCGCCAACCAGGAAGACCACGTGAGCATGGGCGCACACGGCGCGCGGCAGCTGCGCCAGATCCTGACGAACGCGCAAAACGTGCTTAGCATCGAGCTGATGTGCGCGGCGCAGGCGCTGGGCTTTCAGCCTTTGCAGGCTGGGGTTGGCGTCCAGGCCGCCTTTCACCGCATCCGCGAAACGGTGCCGCCGCTGGAGCGTGACCGCTACTTCCGCCCCGAACTCCTGGCCCTGCGCGAGGTGGTAACCAGCGGCGAACTGCTGAGAGCAGCGCAAGAGGCGTAAAGCAAAAAAAGCGTGTGGAAGAGGAGGCAGCCCATCCACGGCTGCCTCCTCTTCGTTTGCTCGTCACGTGACGAGCAACCCTTCTGGAGTGCGCCTCGCCCCCTTCTCTGACGAAGGAAGCCAGAGCGGAAAAATGCCTTTACGCGACGTTGACCCTACCGTAGAGCCTGCGCCAATCCGGTGTGATTTGCCGACGAGGGGGGAGGTGCGTCTGGTCTGACGCTCCAGAGCTGACCTCCTCTCTTTGCCCTCTCGCCCTGGTGATCAATCCCCAGGGCGAGCAGGGACCAGACCTGATGGCCTTTGCCGCTTCAGACCGTGACGAACGGCTCTCCTGCGGGCAGTGCTGTACAGCAACCGCAACCGCCCGATGGTCACCCTGCTGCGCAACGATACGGGTCGGCGCGACTTCCTGCTCCACCGGAACCTGCGAACTCCTCCGTCCGCCTGGCACCGCGAACGGACATCCGAGCCGCTCTTCCTGGTGGGGGCCTTTGCGCTGTTCGGCATCACACTGGACCACACCACCCTCAACGTCTTTATGGGCGCGCTCGTGGACGCTCTGGGCCAGGTAACCATCGGGCCCCCACCCCAGAGGCCGGGCAACGGTTGGCGCTGCCCGCCGCGGTAGACCTCGAGGTGGGCCTGACGGCCTGCTCTGCGGAGGGCGGCAACGACGGGACCTTCACCGACAATCAGATTCTCCCGGCGCAGCAAGGCTGATGGGACGAGGGGGGGCCAGCCGGAACGTAGACGGCTGCCCCCCCTCTTGTTGCAGATCACTCCTCCGCGCTGCTGTCTCCATCCGGGCGAACTTCCTCGGCTCCCGCCTTCCAGCGCCCGGCCTGTTTCACGCTCTGGGTCAGCAGGTACTCGATCTGCGCGTTCACGCTGCGGAGTTCGTCGGAGGCCCAGCGCTCCAGAGCGGCGTACAACTCGGGGTTCACGCGCAGGGGAAAATTCTTGCGGGCCACAGCGCCTCACCTCGCCTTCTCGGGCTGTGCCCGTTGGGGACCACTCAATACAGGCTCCCGGCATTCACGACCGGCTGGGTGCCGCGCTCGCTCGTTAGGACCACGAGGAGGTTGCTGACCATCTGCGCCTTGCGCTCCTCGTCGAGTTGCACGATGTCCTGCTCGGAGAGTTGCTGCAGCGCCATCTGGACCATGCCCACGGCGCCCTGCACGATCTGCTGCCGCGCGGCGATGATCGCGCTCGCCTGCTGGCGCTGCAGCATGGCCCCGGCGATCTCCGGCGCATAGGCCAGGTGCGAGAGCCTCGCCTCCAACACCTCCACCCCCGCGTGCCGCAAGCGGGCGGCCAGTTCCCGCCCCAGCGCCTCGGCCACTTCCTCGGGGTTGCCGCGCAGCGAAAAACTCTGGCCCTCGTACTCGTCATAGGGGTACTGGGCGGCGAGGTGGCGCAGCGCCGTCTCGGCCTGGATGGCGACGAAGCCCTGGTAATCCTCCACGTCGAACACCGCGCGGGCCGTGTCCACCACCCGCCACACGATGACGGCGGCGATCTCGATGGGGTTGCCCATCTGGTCATTGACCTTCAGGCGTTCGGAGTTGAAATTCCGGATACGCAGCGACACGTTCTTGCGCACCGTGAAGGGATTGGTCCAGTAGAAGCCGTTGCGCCGCTCGGTCCCCACGTAGCGTCCAAAGAGGGTGAGCACTTTGGCTTGATTGGGCTGCACGACGAAAAAGCCGATCAGCCCCAGAAAGGTCAGGATGCCCAGCAAGACGCCCAGCAGCGGTGTGGTTGCCAGGGCCACTACCGTCGCCGCCGCCATCGCCAGCCACAGCAGCACGGCAGGCACTCCCGGCAACCCGAAAGCGCGCCGCTCGACGCTTGCCACCGCTGGATTGGGAGACACCCCACCCTCAGGACCAACCGTTTGCGGAAGCTTTTCCAGTTCGCTCATACCCTACCTCCGATCAATATGATATCACTTTGACCTCAATTTGAATAGTCCGTTCCCGTGGGGATGAAGGCAGGGTTGAGCTTGAACCTTCAGTGGCTGTTCAGACCACCAAAAAGGGTTTGGCGGCCAGGCGGTATGCTGCCTGGCCGCTCTAGAGTGCGTCCATGATCGTCGCTTTCGTGAATCCGGTTGGCTTTCTCGCGCCGCAGGGCCGGGAAGAAGACCTCTCCCCCACAGCCCCAGTCCTCGCCCGCCTGCTGGAGGCCGCCGAGTGGATTCCCGTGACCGGGCTGGACGAGGAGGGCCTGCTGAATGTGCCCGCGGCCTTTACCTCCTGGCAAATCCTGCGGCACGGAGCAGTGGTACTGAAGCCTGACGGCGAGGAGGACGCCGCGTGGCGCAGGCTGACAACCGAGACGCTGGGGGAGCGCGAGGGCGCGCTGCGAATGGCCCATCAGGCGGCCCAGCACATCGGCTGGCTGGGTCAACTCGGCACCGAGGCCGAACTGCACGAACGCGGTGGGCTTCCCCTGATGGTGACGGTCCGGCATCCGCACGGGGTTCCCTTTGCCCTGGACGCAGCAGCGCGGGAGTGGCAGACCTGGCTGGACGAGGGGCCTTTTCGGGGACAGTTCCGGCTGCTCTCGGCCCCCGATCAACTCACCCTGCTGCCCCGTGAGATTAACCCGGAGGGCGCGGTGAACTACGTCCTCTCGCAACTTGGGGACGGTGTGGAACTGACCCTGGGTGTGAGCGCCGCCGCTTCCGACGCCTCCTTCCTGGCCCTTTGCGCTTACGCCGTCATGCCTGGAGAAGGACCTCTCCTCACCTCCGCCCTCGCGGAGCAGGACCGGGAGGCGGGCGGGGAGGACGAGTGAGCCCGCTCCCGGAGGGGGTAACGGTCCATGCCCTGTATGCCAACGTTTACCTGCTGCACACCCCCGAGGGCCGGGTGATGGTGGATTCGGGGAGTCTGGCGCATACCCCCCGCTTTGCCCGGGTGCTGCGCGACTTCCGGCCCGACGCCCTGCTCCTGACCCACGCGCATGTGGACCACTCGGGTGGTGCATTCCTGGCGGCGCGCTCAGGCGTGCCCATCCTGACCCATCCGCTGGAATGTCCCCTGCTCACCGGCCAGGAGCACCACCTCCCCTATCCGGCGGGAGCGCCCCGGGTAGGACAGATCATCTCGCGGCTGCATCCCAAAGTGCCGCCGTCCGCTCTGCGGGCCGTTCTTCCGGGCGAACACGTCTATGGCTGGGAGGTCCTGCCTCTCCCAGGGCATTCCCGTGGGCAGATTGGCCTCCTGCGAGGTGGCGTGCTCATCGCGGGAGACGCCGTGATCAGTGGCCCGAACGGGGCCCATCTTCCCCGCCCTGCCTACAACGACGATCACGCCCAGGCGGTTCAGACCCTGCGGCTCCTCACCGAACTGGACCTCAGGGTCATCCTGCCCGGACATGGTGGTCCCCTCACGCCCCAGCAACTGCGCGAAAGGGCACGCCGCGACGGCTAGACGCCCCGGCTCTCCCTCTGCTCGTCACGTGACGAGCAGTCCTCTCCTCTACGTTTCCGCACTGTCCAGCAGTTCACCGATCTGTTGGAGGAGGCGTTCGATCTTGCGCCTGCGCGCCCCCTCCAACCCGGCCAACGTTCTACGGTCCGCCAGTCGACGGAGGACTGCCTGCGTGGGATCGGCCCGCCTTTCCTGTGGGTCCGCGATCTGCTCTCGCAGGGCCTGCACCGTCGCTCCGGCTCGCGCAGCTTCCAGCAACCCCTGGCGCTGCTCGCGGTCCTCCACACGACCGACCACCAGCGCTTTGCGGTAGTCGAGGCCGGTCCGCACGGCTTCCTGAACGTCTTCGGGCAAATTCAACAGGGCGGCGCGGTTCTTGACGAAGCTTCGCCAGCTTTCCCGTCCCAGCGCGGCGAAAAGGGCGTCCAGCCGTGCCACTGTCTCCGGATCCTCGTCCGGACGACGGTCCAGGGCGAACAGCCGGGGCACGGCCTGCTCTGGAGAAACACCCAGGGTGGACGCCGCCACCTGCAGGCGGGCCCGCACTTCCTCCATCACGTTGAGGTTCTCGCGCTGCAGGTTCTCGACGGCGGCGGCCAGCTGCGCCTGTGCATCGGTGAGGTCCCGTACCAGGACGGGCACCTCGGTCAGACCGGCCTGCTGCGCGGCCCGCCAGCGGCGCTCTCCGGCCACGATCTCGTAGCGTCCGCCTGGGAGAGGGCGCACCAGCAGAGGCTGCAAAACTCCCTGTTCCCGGATGCTGTGCGCCAGTTCTTCCAGCGCTTCTGTACCGAAATGGACGCGGGGTTGAAAGGCGCCGGGCTGCAAATCCGAAAGGAGCAGGGTCATGGTGGCGGGCTGCCCAAGGGTTCCCACGCCTTCCACCAGGCCGCTCAGGCGGGCACCGATGGCCGGCCTCGCCTTGCGGGTCACGCCTTCCCTCCAGGAATTGTCACCTCGAGGCGTGAGGCCGCTGCAATCTCGGCGGTGGCCCGCAAGACGTCTTGATGCACGGGCGAACCCGGCGCGTACAGGCCCACCGGCTGTCCAGCGCTGGCCGAGTCGTTCCACACTGCGCCGCGATCTGGAATGGGACTTGCCAACGGCCGGAGCATGCCCTGAAGGGCGGCGTAGGCTTCCCGGTCATGGGAGCGCCGGGCGTCATACAGGGTGGGCACGTACAGCGCCACCGTGAGATCCGGCCGCAGCTTGCGGTAAGTCGCCATCGCTTCGGATAGACCCGCCAGGGCGTTCATTCCCTTCTGCCGCGTCGGCACTGGCACGATCAGGTGATCCGCCGCGAGGGCACCCAGAATGGACAGTTGGCCCAGGCTGGGTGGGCTGTCGATCAGCGTCACGTCGTACTGATCCGAGACGGCCTGGAGCGCCTGCCGCAGATGCAGGTGCGCGCCTACCACGCCCATCATCTGCCCCTCAGCCAGCGCCAGTGAAACGTCGCTGGGAATGAGGTGCAGGCCGTGCACTGCGGTAGGGGAGGGGAGGGGATCACCGCTGGTGGCGGTGGTGTACACCGTTTGCTCCCGCGTCACACCACTGACCCCCAGCCAGTCGGTGAGGTTGGCCTGCGGGTCGAGATCTACCACGAGTACCCGCAGGCCGGCCTGCGACAGGGTGTATCCCACGTCCCGCGTGAGGCTCGATTTCATGACTCCCCCCGCGTGGTTGAAGAACGTCAGCGTTCGCATTTCTATCAGCCTAGCGCGAATTTCCGCCACGAACAGCGACTTGCTCGTCACATGACGAGCAGTGGCGACCAGAGGGGTAGACAGGAACGGAGACTATCGGACAACTTGTGCCGTTTTGCCTTATGCCGCTTCAACCAAGTGCGCTCAGGATCTCCCTGTGCACAACCTTTCACCCGTCCTGGAGACCGGGAGAGGAAACCGGAGGAGAACTGACCTGCAGAGGAGTCTTCTAAGGGGAATTTTTCTTATAGAAGCAGAATTTGATATAGATTTTACGTCTACACTCTCAAACTCTACCTATCGGACAACTTGCGCCGTTTTTAGATGAGAGGGTATCGGACAACTTGCGCCGTTTCCCCTTTTCCTGTGTCTGACACGCCTGCCCTGGGGTGTACATTCCCCCAAACTCTACCTATCGGACAACTTGCGCCGTTTGAAGCCCAACTATCGGACAACTTGCGCCGTTTTTCCCCACAACTATCGGACAACTTGCGCCGTTTCCAAACTCTACCTATCGGACAACTTGCGCCGTTGCTATCGGACAACTTGCGCCGTTTGGGGTCTACCTATCGGACAACTTGCGCCGTTTGACCCCCAAAACTATCGGACAACTTGCGCCGAACTATCGGACAACTTGCGCCGTTTGACCCTTTTTTTGCCGTCCAGCACACGAGTCGCCCCGCCGCTTGATGATGTTAACAACATATCTTTTTTTAAAAGATTTAAAGATCTAAAAAACAACAACAAGGGGGGTCCGTGACCGAGAAAGAGATCAAGCGCTTCGACGAACTGAATATTGCCCGGCTGAGCCTCATCAGCGTTCAGGAACGGATCCCGGTCGGCTACCGCGACTGGTCGGTGGAACTTGAAGACGGGGACCGCCGATACCGGGTGACCTGTCAGGCCATGCCTGAGTACGGGGTGCCGCACGGCATCGACACCGACATCACGGCGGCCCTCGTGAACCTGTACATCGACCAGGGCGCGCCCACCGACGGCACGGTCACCTGCACGCCCTACCAGCTCCTGCAGATGGCGGGCCTGGACACCAGCGGGCGCTATTACGCCGCCCTGGACGAGAGTTTGCGGCGACTGACAACCACGAACTACTTCATCGCCGAGGGGTGGCGTGACCACCCGCGCAAGCGCTGGACCAACGTGAATTTCCGGTACATCGACCGGCTGGAATTCTCCTCGGGCGAGGCCGAGCGCCTGGACGCCAGCAGCATCCTGAAGATCACCCTGCCGCAGGAAATCGCCCGCAGCGTGCGCTCTGGGTTCATCAAACCGCTCGATCTGAGCTTTATGCAGACCCTCAAGCGGCCGCCCACACGCGCCCTGTACCGCCTGCTCGACGCCCAGCGCCGTGACCCCGAGAATCCCGAGCAGGTCGCCATGTCGTACGAGGTGGGACTTATGGAGTGGGCCGAAGCCTGCAAGATCATCACCGATCGGCCCAGCCTGGCGGTCCGCACGCTCGACGCCGCTCACGAGGAGCTGATTGAAAAGGGGTTTCTCAAAAGCGTCGAGTATCTCGGGCGCGGCAAGAAAAAGCTCCTCCACTACACATTTGGTGAGGCCTTCATCCCGCCCGATCCGCTGCTGATGCAAGGGCTGACCGATATCGGGATCACGCCGACCCGCGCCCTGCAACTCGTCCGGGAGCACGGGGAAGCGCTGATTGCCGATACCTTCACCCGCTATCAGGCCATCGTGGCCGAGGGGTACAAGCCGCGCAGCCGTCCCGCCTTTTTCGTAGATCTTTTGAAGAACCCAGGCAAGTATATGAACCCGGAGGTGCCCGTAGCGGTCTCTGGAGGGCCCTACAAGGCTCAGCAGGACACCCCTCAGGGGAAGAGACCACGTAAAGCTCCGCAGGCCCCTTCTCGGCCTTCACAGGAGGAAAGGGATCTGGAGGCGGACACCGCCCTTCGGGCTTTGCCCCGGGAAGGTCAAGTGGAGGAAGTCATGCGGACCCTGACGTTCCTGCTGCGCAACGACCTCAAGCTCACCGAACTCGATACCCTGCGCCTGGCCCTGGACGAGGGACTCGAAGACCCCCTGGACGTAAAGGCCTGGGTGTTACGCGGCATCAGCAGTGGGCAGAAGGGGGAGATGATCCGCGAGTTGCGCGCTCGCCTGAGCCTGGCACCAGACGGACCGAACATGTTGTTTTAGACTCGAGTCTAAAACAACATGTTCGGTCCGTCCTACAGGCCTTTTTTGGTTTTTAGCGGGGCCGCTTGATCGTCTCGATACCTGCACCCGAATGCAGCACTTCGGTGTACAGATTCCAGAGTTGCTCCGCCTGCCCAGCCTCCCGCACGAGTTGTGAAAAGCGCAGATAGGCCGCATTCCCATCGGGGAGCACGAACGTCGGGGTGCCAAATACGCCCAGCGCTGAAGAAGCGCGCAGGTCCCCAGCCAGCGCGTCCCGCCGGGCCTGCTCGTCGGCCAGATCGGTTGCGAAGCGTTCTGGGTCCAGCCCGGCCACCCTTACCGCGTCCTGCACGGTTTGCTCATCCAGTTCGGCTTTGCGCTCGAAGCGGGCCCGGAACAGGGCCAGCGTGAAGGCCCATCCCGCCTCCTCGCCCTGTTCGGCGGCGGCGCCAGCCGCGAGAAAGCTGCGCAGGCTGGCTTGCTGGTGTGCGCCGCCCTCGCCCTGGGGTTGCTCGTGAAGCCACCAGGTCGGGGCCTTGCGGTCTGGATTTTCCGGGTGGTTGCCCTGCACGAGCGAGAAGTGGCGCAGGCGGAAACTCAGCCCGCGCTCCCGCCGCAGCACGTCGGCCAGCTCGACGCCGCGCCAGGCGAAGGGGCAGAGGAAATCGAAGAACACCTCGGTGACGGTCGCGTCCGCAACTGTGGTCATGGCCGAACGCTAACACGCCTTGGAGGGCGCCACTGTCGGCCGCGCTTCAGGCCTGTCTTGACGCAATCAGCCGCAGGGCGAGCAGCACCCCGAACGCCAGCACCACCATCAGGGCGCTGAGCACCAGGGCAGGCGCAAGGTCACTTTCCATCGCCGTGTAGATTGCCAGAGGCACAGTGCGGGTCTGCCCCTGAAGACTCCCAGCAAACAACAGGGTGGCCCCGAACTCGCCCAGTGAGCGCGCCCAGGCGAGCACTGCACCCTCCAGCAGGAAGGGCAGGGCCAGCGGCAGAGTGATCCGGAAAAAGGTGGCAGCCCCTCCCGCGCCGTCCACCCGCGCAGCCGCTTCCACCTCCGGATCGAAGGCGAGAAAGCCTGCCTTCGCCGCACGTACGTAGAAGGGGGCGCTCGTAAAGATCTGCGCCAGAACCACGGCGGCGGGCGTGAAGGCCAACTCCACGCCCGCGAGCGAGAGGGCCTGGCCCAGCCAGCCCACGCGCCCGAAGGTCAGCAGCAGCGCGGCGCCCGCCACCACCGGCGGCAGCACCATGGGCAGGTCGAGCAGCGCGTCGAGCACCACCCGCCCTGGAAAGCGTCGCCGCGCGAGCAGGTACGCGACGGGGGTGCCCAGCGCGAGCGTGACCGCAAGGGCCGTGCCGGTGGTGAGGGCGCTGATCCGCAGGGCGTCGAGCACGGCGGGCGAGCGCAGCAGCGGCAGGGAGCCTGCCCCAAGACCCCGGCTCAGCAGCGCCAGCGTGGGCAGCAGCAAAAACGCGGCCATCAGGCCGCTGAGCAGCAGCGGAACGGGCCGGACCAGCCGCGCGGCCGTGGGGACTACCTCGGGAACGGGGTACCCCACTCTCGCAAGGTGGCGTGGGCAGGGCGGGGCGGGACCCACACATGACCTGCCGCCTCCGGGTATTCCCCGGGGATCATGCTGGTGGGGCAGTTGGGGAAACCGCCATTGCCCGGCCTCGTGATCCGAGGTGGTGTGAAGTGGCGGGCACTGGCAGACTTCAGCGTTCCCGCTCTCCGCACGGACAGCCGAAAGCCGTGCGGAGGCAGCCTGGGCAGGGTCGGCGCACGCCTCATGCCTGTGAAGCTAGCCCGTCCCGGGACCATCGGTCAATTTGCGCCGGCTGCCTCTGGCGACGCCTGCAGTGGGCTGCTCGTCACGTGACGAGCAACCCTAAAACTCCTGAATTTTTCCGTCCCACAGGTGGTCGAGTGTTCGGCGGCCCACTCGGGGTCGCGGGTGATGATCAGCACGAGACACCCTTTTGGCGGGGGGCGGGACGATTTGCTGCCCATGAGAGAGGCCGCTTCAGGCATGATGGGGGAGACGAGGGCCGTCCGCCCTGGCCTCTTCGGCGGAGCCTGGCCCGGTGATGCCCCTTCCGAAGTGCTGGCCCTCCACCCCCATCTACCCCACCGCTGCACCCACCGGGAGGCGCGGCAGACAGGACCCATGTGACCCGAACTTCAAACCCAAACAGGCCCCCCTCCGACAAGACCACCACCGCTGAGCAGGACCGCTCTGCGAGGGGCAGGCGTGGATCCCGGGAAACGGCCCCAGCTCCGGTTTCGTCCAGCCTCACCGGTGAGAACTGGCAGACGCTGCTGGGCGACCGCACCCCAACGCCCGTGCAGGCCGCCGCCATTCCGCCGCTGCTCCAGGGCCGCGACGTGATCACCACCGCGCGGACCGGCAGCGGCAAGACGCTCGCCTTCCTGATTCCCGCCGCCGCGCGGGGCATCGGCACCCGGGAGGTGCGGGGCATGCGGCCCGAGGTGCTGGTGATTACCCCCACCCGCGAACTCGCCGTGCAGATCCGCGACGTGGCGCGTGAACTCGGCCTGCCCGCCGGACGCATCACGGGCGGCATCACTCCCGCGCAGACCCGCAGTGAGGCGAGCGGCAAGGGCCTGATCGCGGGCACGCCGGGCCGCCTCAAGGACCTCATCACGCGCGGCGAACTCGGGCTGGCCGGGCTGCGCTACGTGGTGCTCGACGAGGCGGACGAACTGCTCTCGCTGGGCTTCCTGCGGGACGTGGGCGACATCCTGCGCGCAGCGACGGCGGCTGCGGGCCGCGACACCCTGCAGATCGCCATGGCCTCGGCCACCTTCCCGCAGGAGATTCGCGCCATCGCCGAGCAGTTCATGCACCGCCCCGAGCGCATTGACGTGGCTCCGGCCCGACGGGCCGAGGACACGGAACGCCAGGGCGATGTGCTGGGTGGAGCGACGGGCGCGACGCACCTGCTCGTCCACACGACGCGCGACGAGGTGCTGGACGTGGCCGCCGAATACACCCGCTCAGCCCTGCGCGAGCCTGGCGGCTGCGTCGTGGTCTTCAGCCGCACCAAGGCCCTCGTCAAGCGGCGCGCACAGCAACTTGAGGCCCTGCTGCCCGGTGAAATGGTCAGTCCGCTCGAAGGCAACATGGACCAAAAGAAGCGCGAGCGGACCATGACCCTGCTGCGCGAGGGTCAGTCGCGTATCCTCGTCGCCACCGACATCGCTGGACGCGGCATCGACTTGCCCGAGGTGCGCCTGGTGATCCACATGGACATCGCCTCCACCGCCGAGGACCACGTCCACCGCTCGGGCCGTACCGCTCGCGCCGGGCGTCCGGGCGTGAACCTCGTGCTGCTCATTCCCGAGCAGCGCGGACTCTGGCAGACGGTCCGCCGGGGGTTGCCCGCTGCCCTGCAGCCGCCGCTGACGCCCGAGGAAGGCCAGATCGACCGCGCCATTCAGCAGAAGCAGGGCCGGGGCTCGGGCAACGGCGTAGACGGCGGCCAGGGAGGAGGCCGCACCGGGAGCCAGGGCAACCGCGGCAGCCAGAACGGCGCGGGGCGCGGCCAGACCGGACGCAGCGCGCAGGGCCAGCGGGGTGACGGCTCGGGGGCACAGCACTCGGGTCCACAGAATTCCGGAGGGCGTTCTGGAGGCCAGCGTTCCGGTCAGGGTCGGTCATCGCAGCCCCAACCTGCTGGCGTGGGTGAGGGCCGTGTGGGACCGCAACCCGCGCGGGGCCGGGGCGGACGGGGCCGCCGCTAGTCGCTAAGGCTTTCCACTGGGGCCGGACGAGACAGTCTTGAGTACTGTCTCGTCCGGCCCCTTCGTTTGCATCACGTCATTTGTAGAGGGTCTCAGGGGGAGCCGCCCATCCTTGGCAAGGGACTGAAACGAGCTGAGGATGGGTGACGTTGATCTGGACAGAAGGGAACGCCAGATCGCCGTGACGGGCGCGAGCGGCAACGTGGGACGGGAGGTGATGCGCGAACTCCCCACACGTGGAGAATGGGCATCCGGACGACCTGCGCGAACTGTTCGGCCCCCGAGCTAGAGGTGGCCCGGCTGGAGTTCTGGAACCCCAGGACGTATCCAGCGGGTCCTGTTACGGACCTCTTCCTGATTCGCCCGCCGCAGACCACGCAAGTGGAGCAGATGCTGCTCGTGGGGAGGGACCATAGCCCTCAATCTCACGCTGTGGCTACTACAACAACTCTCTGAGCGGCACGCCTACCCCCGCTGCCAGCAAGTGCATGTTATCCACGGAGATATTTCTGCGTCCCACCTCGACCTGAGCAATGTAGGACCAGGTGATGCCGCTCGCCTCGGCCAAATCCTCCAGCGTCATCTGCCGTTTCTGCCGCTCCTCACGAAGACGCCTGCCAAAGGTCACCCTGGACTCTGTCGGCCCCTTGTCCGTTTTCGCCACCATATTAAGGTGGCCAGGACATCCAGATCAAAACCATGCAATTAAAGCCATATCACTTAAAGCCATGGTATGTTGAAGTCGCCCTACGGGAGGTGCCTCTCTGGAGAACCCACTTAGGGATTGGGCAAGCGTGGCTAAGGATCCTCTGGGAGGGTGGTGTCTGGGCTTCAGGTGACGAGGAATGCTCGTGCCCGATGACGAGAGGTTCCTAGCAAAGCCGTCCTCCTCAAGTGCCATAGGATGCTGTTCCTCACCGTGCTGGGTAATCTCATCTGGCCTCTTTGCAAGCCCTAAATGGCGTTCTTGGATGAGAAGTTTTGTTACTACAATAGAAGAGAAAGTGTATTTATATTTGAAGTAATTTTTATTATAGCAGCATATTTGATTCACTCAAGAGAATCACGCAATTTACCAATCATATTGTTTGGTTTGGAAGCATTTTAGTCTATTCGAATTTCATACGTGTTTATTGTTGTATCAACATAATCACTACATCATACGCCCTCGTAGCAAGGAGAACACGGCATGGAAAACACAAGATTACTAGTACAAATGAAGTACACGTTACCTTTACAGAAAATGCCAAAGAAAGACTGAGCGAACGCATCCAAGAATACTCAGTTAGTCTGA
Source organism: Deinococcus hopiensis KR-140 (assembly GCF_900176165.1). Taxonomy (NCBI): domain Bacteria; kingdom Thermotogati; phylum Deinococcota; class Deinococci; order Deinococcales; family Deinococcaceae; genus Deinococcus; species Deinococcus hopiensis. The sequence continues at coordinate 347,520 of NZ_FWWU01000004.1, read as the reverse complement.
ATCCTGCCCTATTGATTGGAGAAACTCGTAGTAATATCTATCTGATCAAGTATATTGAACCAGGTTTTACGGGCAGAAGTAGCGCGAAGTACGGACGACTCATCATTAATAGTGGGGATCACAGTCATGGTTGGCATAATGGCTACCGTGAGGGGTTGCGACATGCTGGCCTGATGCAGTTGGGCTGGTGGCTGCATCAGCGGCAGGGCCCGCCTACAGAGGTATGCCTGACCCAGCCGGAGACGCTCCATCTACTGTTTCAGCCGGAGTGACAGATAGTACCCCATTACATCAACGATCGTCCAAACACGTTACTTCTCCTAACTTGGTTGGATGGTGAACAGACACAACATCGCCTTCTCGAAATCAACCGCCACACTGAGCAGGCCCTTGAAATCCCTGTATCCTGGTAAGTCTTTAAAAAGACGATTTGTTTAGCATTAGTAGATCGGTCATATTCTTGGGCGAGGCGAGGATCCAATTGCGGTTGTACTTCAGCAACTACAGGACGTGCTCAGCACAAAACTTATGCTCCAGGAGTTGACTATATTCGCGTAACCGAGGCCCTAGGAGTAGATGGATGTTGTCAGGTACTTAATTACGTCCCTTACCTCTCCCTCAGAAGGGTCTATTAGACCTCTTGCGAAAGTCGTAGGCTAAGCTGGGAGGGTGGAGCGAGACCGTCTGACACGCACGCTGAAGATGAATCGCAAGCAGTTCCGTCGACGCACCGGGGTCTACCCGGAAACGTTTGCTGAGATGGAAGAGGTGCTGACCCTACGCGAAGGACAGAAAAAGAAATCAGGCCGCCCCGCCGCGCTCAGCGTGGCGGAACAACTGCTGATGACCCTGGAATTCTGGCGCGAGTACCGGACCTTCGCCCACCTGGGTGACGACTGGGGTGTGCACGAAGCCACCGTGCATCGCACGGTGGAACGCGTGGAAGCGGCTCTGATTGCCAGTGCACGGTTCCAGCTGCCCAAGAAACGCGTGTTTCAGGAAGCACAACTCGTGTACAGCATCGTCGCGGTCGATGCTTCCGAAGTGCCCTGTGAACGGCCCAAAAAAAGCAGCGCGCGTGGTACAGCGGCAAGAAAAAGCGGCACACCCTGAAATTTCAGGTGCTGATGTGCACAGTGACGCAGCGCATCCTGGGCACCGCCACGAGCGCTGGGGCGGTTCATGACCTAAAGCTGTTTCGTCAGTCAGGCGTTCGTTTTCCTCACCAAACGGCGCTTATTGGAGATGCAGGGTATCAGGGCCTGTGGAGAAGCCACAGGCACGCCCTTACCCCCCATAAGGCGACGCAGGCGTCGCCTCTGTCCGCGGAGCAGCGCCAGGACAACCGTGTCCTCGCGCATACCAGGCAGGCAATCGAGCATATGATCCGTCGCATGAAGATCTTCCGTGTGCTGAAGGGCGTGTACCGACATCGGCGGCGTCGGTTTGCACTCCGGGTTCAGCTCATCGCAGCGCTGTGCAACCTCACCCAAGCCTGCCGATCGTGACTTTCGCAAGAGGTCTATTTATCGCACTCCCAATTTGCTCATTTATTTTTGTTCTACATGATGCATCCCGCGAAGACCGAGAAGCACCTGAGGGCCACCGGTATACCCTATACATGCTGGAGTCCAGCTTCTTTATGCAAAACCTCTCCACGACGTACCGTCAGGAGATTGCGGAAGATTCTGGTTCCCGGCAATCATGGACGGACCAGCTTCGTGGACATGCGTGATATCGCTGCTGTGGCGGCGCTCGCCATCACGGAGGAGCGCGGAGTAGGTCGACGAGCCGATGGGCCGGGAAGCGCTGACTTGCGGTGAGGTGGCGGACTCCTTCAGGCGTGAACTCGGCGGTGTACCGCAACCCCGGCCCACTGAGCTTCTGGTTGGGAATGGGGGCGCGGACACGCGAACCGGGCTTCGTCCTCGTGATGCTGGCGCTGTATACCGTGTGCCGCCTGATGGACGGGGCGGAGCGGCTGCTGGGCCGTCCATCACCCTGGTGCATTCTTCCGGTGGTCTTGCTGACCTGCTGCTTCTCGTGCGCTGCCGTCAGTCCAGCTGCTCATAAGCGGACAGGGTCAGAAACTCGGCCAGTGGTGAGCGGGTCGCCACCTCATGGAACAGCGCTCCCGCCTGAGCGAAATCCGGTCCCAGGGACGCCAGTTCCTCACTGAACAGGGCGTCCAGCCGCTTAGGCGTTAGAGGCTGTCCGTCTGTCAGCCTCACGCCGTGGTGTGCCCACTGCCAGAGCTGGGCCCGGGAAATCTCGGCGGTGGCGGCGTCTTCCATCAGGTTGTGGATTGGCACTGCCCCCCGCCCCTCCAGCCACGCGGCCAGGTATTGAATGCCCACGTTGATGTTCGTCCGCACACCCTGTTCAGTGATGGTACCGCTGGGTGGGGTAAGGAGCTCGGCGGCCGAGACCAGGAGGTCTTGCTGCTTGGAGCTGGCGATCTGGTTAGGGGTGGGCATGAGGCGATCAAAGACCTCAGTGGCGAGTTGGACCATGCCGGGATGGGCCACCCAGGTGCCGTCGTGTCCGTCGCCCGCTTCCCGCTCCTTGTCGGCGCGGACTTGAGCAAAGGCGCGCTCATTGGCCACGGGGTCATTTTTGACAGGGATAAAGGCGCTCATTCCCCCGACCGCTGCTGCCCCCCGTTTGTGGCAGGTCTGAATCGCCAACCTGCTGTAGTTGCGCATCATCGGCGTGCTCATGGTCACCTGCGCCCGGTCGGGGAGGATGCGGTCATCGAAGCTGCGCAGCTTCTTGATGTAGGAGAAGATGTAGTCCCAGCGCCCACAGTTCAGCCCGGCGGCGTGTTCACGCAACTCGTACAGGATCTCGTGCATCTCAAAGGCCGCGAGGATGGTCTCGATCAGCACGGTGGCGCGTAGCGTCCCTACGGGGACGCCCAGCGTCTGCTCAGTAAAGGCAAAGACCTCGTTCCACCACCGCGCCTCGAGGTGCGATTCGAGCTTGGGCAGGTAGAAGTGGGTGCCCAGCCCCTGACGCAAGCGTTCGTGGGTGTTGTGGTAGGCGTACAGCCCGAAGTCGAACAGCGCGCCGCTGATCGCCTCACCGTCAACGGTGAGGTGCTTTTCGGGCAGATGCAGTCCACGGGGACGCACGAGCAGCGTCGCCACCGTCTCGTTCAGGCGGTACTGCTTGCCGCCCCCTTCCAACGAGATGGTGCGCCTCACGGCGTCCATCAGGTTCAGCTGCCCCTGCATCACGTTGTCCCAACTCGGGCTCGTGGCGTCTTCGAAGTCGGCCATGAAGATTTTTGCGCCGCTGTTCAGGGCGTTGATGACCATCTTGCGGTCCACGGGTCCCGTGATTTCTACCCGCCGGTCTTGCAACTCCGGGGGCAACGGGGCGATCTTCCACTCCCCCGTCCGAATGCTTGAAGTCTCAGGCAAAAAGTCGGGCAACGCTCCCGCGTCCAGCCGCGCCTGCTCCGCTTCCCGCCGTGCCAGCAATTCCACACGCCCCGCGTTAAAGCGCCTGTGCAGCTCCGCGATGAAGGCGAGGGCACCGGGCGTCAGAACGCGCGTGTATTCCTCCTGAAGGGCAACGGAGAGGGACAGGCCAGCAGGTAGGGGAGTGGTCATGGTGGAGCCTCCTGGGAGGTAGGGGAGGGACGCACCCGGCGGCACATCCAGCGTTTGACGTGGGGGTCAGGCTACGGAAGGCCGCGCGCCCTTGTCAATTTGCGGCTCCGTTCCGGTTCCCCTGACCCAGGCGGGAGGAGACAGGCGGTATCTTCGGGGTCTGAATCCTCCACCCGCTTCCGAAGGGAGAACTTTACCTGACCGCTTCCCCCCTGCCCCCCTCCACGCTGGCACAGACCCTTCAACCCTTGTTCGCCGAACGCTGGGCTGCTCTGCGTGTCCGACCCACCTGGACGCCGGGCTTTGACCCCTCCACCGCCCTTATTCGGGCGGGCGACTGGCAGGTGGCCTCCATGCCACCGGCGTTGGAGCGGAGGAAGGTGGAGCAGTTGGTGGAGGCGAGTGACAGCGTGGCGTTGGAGGCGGCGTTGGCGGCCGGGCCCGACGCCCTGATCTTCGACTTCGACGACACCTTCTCGCCCACACCCGAAAATGTGCGGCGGGGACAGGCGAACCTCGCCGCGTTGGCCGCTGTGGACGGTCCCCTCCCCATGCTCCGGCCCCGACCCCTCTACATGCGCTCCGGGGGCGGGGGCAGCGCCAGCATCGAGGACGTGTCGGCCTTTGTCGGCGCCTTGCCCGAACGCGCGTTCCTGTGCATCTACATTCCCAAGCTCGAATTCCCCATGGAGGCCGTGTTCTGGAATGACCTGCTGGCCGAACTCGAACGCCTCACCGCACGTCCCCCCAACAGCATCCGGGTCTGCCTCCAGATCGAAACCCTTCCCGGTGCTTTCTACGCCGAAGAACTCCTCTACGCCTTGCGGGAGCGCGCTTTCGGTCTCAATGCCGGACGCTGGGACTACGTCTTCAGCGCCATCAAATGGCGGAGTCGGACATCGGGCGCGTGCCTGCCTCCCCGTTCGGCGCTGCATATGGGCCAACCCGCCATGCAGGCCTACGAGCAGCACCTCGCCCGCATCTGTGCGCGCAGGGGCGCGCAGGCCATCGGAGGAACGGCGGCCCTGGCGCCGGACGCGCAGCACCCAGCACCGGCGCTGGCCGTGGTGCGCGCCGACAAGGAGCGGGAGGCCTCGTGGGGGTACGTTGCCGCCTGGGCGGGACTGCCCGAACTCATTGCGACCGTGCGGGAAGTGTTCGAAAACCCGCCGCCCGTCACGCCGATTCCTGAGCGGTCCGAGGCGGAGGTGGCGGCCGCACTGCTGGGCTTTCCCGAGGCCGGGCAGGTGTCGGAGGTGGAGGTGCGGGAGGCCACCGCGATGGCCACGGACTATTTCCGGGCGTGGCTGGGTGGCCGGGGCGTGATCGTGCGCAAGGGCCGCGTGGAAGACACCGCCACCGCGGAACTCGCCCGCACGCTGCTCTGGCACTGGCTCCGTCAAGGCGTTCTCCTGGATTCGGGAGACGTGCTGACGTCGGAGCGATTTGGGGCGCTGCTGCAGGAGGAGGCAAACCCCAGTGAGGTGGCGGCCCGGCTGCTGCGTTCGTTGGTGCTGGCCCCAGCCATTGCGCCCTTCTTTCCCACCGTGGCCCAGGCTCTTCAGGAGGCCGATTCCGCATGACCAACTTCACTGAGACCGACTTCGCCTCGCTGGCCGAACAGGCCCTCGTCCGCTGCCACACCCTCGCCACCTTCACCCAGGAACCGGGCCAACTGACCCGCCTCTTCCTCTCGCCCCCCATGCGCGACGTTCACTCGCAGCTGGAGGGCTGGGCTGCCGCCCTGGGGCTGGAAACGTCCATCGACGCGGCGGGCAACTGGCACGCAGTCCGGCACAGCGCTGACCTGGAGGCCCGCACCCTCCTGATCGCCTCGCACCTGGACACGGTGCCCAACGCCGGGGCCTACGACGGCCCCCTGGGCGTGGTGCTGGGTTTGGGGCTGCTGGAAGCGCTGGGAGACTTGGCGGTGCCCTATCACCTGCATGTGGTGGGCTTCAGCGAGGAGGAGGGTGTGCGCTTCGGTGTGCCGTTTCTGGGCAGCCGGGCGCTGGTGGGCACGGCGGAGCCCCTCCTGGAATTGACGGACGCCGCGGGGGTCACGGTTCGTCAGGCCATCGGCGACTACGGCCTGGACGTGTCGGCCCTGTCGGAGGCGAGGTTGCGGGGCGAGGTCCTGGGCTACCTGGAATTCCATATCGAGCAGGGGCCTGTGCTGGAGGCCGATGGCCGCGCCCTGGGAGCGGTCAGTGCCGTGGCGGGACAGTCGCGGTTCAACCTGGCCTTCACGGGCAAGGCCAACCACGCGGGCACCACCCCAATGCATCTGCGCCGCGACGCCCTGACGGGAGCGGCCGAGTTCATCCTTGCTGCCGAGACGCAGGCGCGGCAGACGCCCGGTCTCGTCGCCACAGTGGGATTCATTGAGGCCCGGCCCGGCGCAAGCAACGTGATCCCCGGCGCGGCCCACTTCACCCTTGATGTGCGTCACGCGGAGGACGAGGTGCGGCGCCGGGCACAGACCGAGTTGCTGGAGACGGCGGGAAGAATCGCCGCCGCCCGCCACCTGAGCTTGAAGCAGGAGGTGAGGATGGAGGTTTCGGCGACGCCGATGGACGGGGTGCTGACGGGGCTATTGGGGGAAGCGTTGGAGGCGGAGGGGCACGGGGGGTCGACGCTGGTCAGCGGAGCGGGGCACGACGCCATGGTGACCGGGACGGTGTGGCCGTCGACGATGCTCTTTGTGCGCAGTCCGGGCGGCATCAGCCACCACCCCGACGAAACTGTCCTCGCGGAGGACGTCGAAGCGGCCCTGCGCGTGGGTGTCCGCTTTCTGACCCTGCTGGCCGAGCGAGAGGAGGGGCGCTGATGTATGACCTCCTGATCCGCGGGGGGCAGCTGATCGGTGAGCAGGGGGTGGTGTGTGCAGACCTCGCCGTGGAGGACGGCCGCATCGTTGCCCTCGCCCCGGAACTCGAGGGTTCGGCCCGGGCGGAGATCGACGCTGCAGGACTGCACGTCTTTCCGGGTGTGGTGGACGTTCACGTGCACTTCAACGAACCTGGCCGGAGCGAGTGGGAGGGCGTGTCCACCGGCAGCCGTGCCCTCGTCGCCGGAGGTGGAACGACCTTTGCCGACATGCCGCTGAACAGTTCGCCTCCGGTACTCAACCGCGAGACGTTCGGGGCCAAACGGCAGGCCGCCGAGGGGGCGTGCTACGCGGACTTCGCCCTGTGGGGGGGCTTGACGCCCCACAATCTGGAGCACCTGCCCGAACTGGCTGAAGCGGGGGTGGTGGGCTTTAAGGCGTTTATGAGTGACAGCGGCCTGGCGGAGTTTGCGGCCGCCGATGACCTGACGCTGTATGAAGGGATGCACGCGGCCCAGGCACTGGGCCGCGTGGTGGCCGTGCACGCCGAGAGCGAGACCATCACGGCGAGGCTGGGGGCGCGGATTCGGGCGGCAGGCGGACGGGAGGTGGGGGACTATCTGCAAAGCCGCCCGGCGATCGCGGAGGTGGAAGCGGTGGGACGGGCCCTCTTGCTGGCCGAAGAGACGGGCGCGGCGCTGCACCTCGTTCACCTGAGCACCGGGCGGGCCGTCACGCTCGCGGTGGAAGCCAGGCGGCGGGGAGTGAATGTGAGCGTGGAGACCTGCCCGCACTACCTCTGTTTTACCGGGGAGGACATGGAACGCCTGGGTGCGGTGCTCAAGTGTGCGCCCCCCCTGCGCGGCAGAGCAGAGGTGGAAGCCCTGTGGGCTTCCATCCGGGCGGGCGAGATCAACACCATCGGTTCGGACCACTCGCCGAGCACGCCAGACCTCAAAGCCCGCGACGACTTCTTCGAGGTCTGGGGAGGGATTGCCGGGGTGCAGTCCACCCTCGCCGCCTTGCTGACCGAAGGCCGCAAGCGAGGACTGGGCCTGCCGCTGCTCTCCAGCCTGCTCTCGGCCAATCCGGCCCGCCGGTTTGCGCTGCAGGGCAAGGGGGGGCTGCAACCGGGCAACGACGCCGATCTGGTCCTGGTGGACCTCGGAGCCGTCTGGACCCACACGCCCGAGGATCTGCACACCCGCTGGAAGTCCAGCCCTTACCTCGGACAGACCTTCCTCGGACACGTCCAGCGCACCCTCCTGCGCGGTCACACCGTCTACCGGGATGGACGCTTTTCCTCAGCGCCGGGGGGACGATTCGTGCGCCCGGAGGTGTAGAGGCCGCTCCACCGCACCCCCTCCCTGCGGGCCGTCCCCATTGACGCAGGTCTGCGCAGGCCCTTCTCGCCTCTGACCGCTGAAAGCGGATCTCCGCCCACTGCTCGCTGCCCCCTTCTCCCGAAAGGAACCCTCCCCTTGACCCTCCAGCACCTCGGCCTCACCCGCAGCGTCGTCTCGCCCGAATTCGCGCTACTCACGCCCGAAACATTTGTCCGCACGCCCATGGCCGGGTGGGAAGGGGCGGCCTGCATCGTCCACATCGCTCCTGTGATTGGCCTGGGGGCACGCTTTACCCAGTTCACGGCCGAGTTGGGCGCAGGCGCGCAGGCGAGCGCCGCGCCGGCAGGCATCCAGCGCTTCGTGTTCGTTCTGGAGGGCGAGGTGGAACTCCGCGCGGAGGGCGAGCGGCACACGCTGGGCGAGTCCGACTACGCCTACCTGCCCGCAGGGCTCAGCCATACGCTGCACGCGGCGGTCCCCGCCCGCCTCTCCGTCTTCGAGAAGCGCTTTCAACCCGCCGAGGGGAACCTGCCCGCGCCCCGCCTTTTCCTGGGCAACGAACGCCGGGTGGAGGGCACGGCGTTCGAGGGGGACGCCGGGCTGATCGCACGCAAGCTGCTGCCGGACGAGCCCAGGTTCGACTTCATGGTGAGCACCATGAGCTACGCGCCGGGCGCCACGCTGCCCTACGTCGAGATTCACTACATGGAGCACGGCCTGCTGATGCTCGAGGGAGAAGGCATCTACCGGTTGGGCGAGCGCTTCTTGCCCGTCACCACGGGGGACGTCATCTGGATGGCGGCCCACTGCCCCCAGTGGTACGGCGCCCTCGGCAAAACCTGGAGCAAGTACCTCCTCTACAAGGACATGAACCGCCATCCCCTAACGCTGGTGTAGGCGGCGCTCAGGAGGCCACGCCGGACAGCACCACTGGCCCTGGCAGGGGAAAGAGGCGAAGGAAGTGCTCGGCGAGGGCGCGGTCCCCCTCCACTGCAACGCGGCCCTCCGCTTCGGCTGCCTGCAGGGGCTGCCCCCCGAAGATCAGGCCACCCAGCGTGGGGACGTCTCCCGTCAGCACGGCACTGGGATGCCGGGCCTCTCCGGGCTCCACCGCAATCTGCCCATCTTCCAGGCGGACGGTAAAGGTATCGCGCCCCATCCTCAGCTCCAGCGTGGCCTTCAGCTCTCCACCCGGTGACTGGAACATGGTCTTCAACGCCGTGATCAGCGTGGCGAGGCTGATGGGGTGCCCCTGAGGCCGCACCGGGGAGCGCACGCCCCAGCGGCCCAGCTGCTGCAGGACGGGTTCGAGTTCGTATCCCCAGGAGGTCAGTTCGTAGACCCAGGACGCCGCCGGGGCTGGAAGATGGCGGCGGCGCAACACGCCCGTTTCCTCCAGGTCCACCAGCCGCTGCGTCAGCACATTGGGGCTGATGCCCGGGAGCGCCGCGCGCAGGTCCGTGAAGCGCCTCGGCCCCAGCAACAACTCGCGCACCACCAGCAGCGCCCAGCGCTCGCCGATCAGGTCAAGGGCGTGCGCGGCGGCGCAACCGTCTTCGTAGGAACGCTTGGACGCCATGCCCCAGTCTACCGAACTTGGTACAAAAAACTGAGTAAGCAGTTGCAATTTAGGACTGTTATGTCCTACACTAAATTCAGCGAAAGGATTACGGGTTTTGTGCGCTGGGCGGCCTCATGGTGGTCCGGACGGCTTTCCCGTGTTCCTGGCTGTCAGGGAGGACACCATGAGGAAAATCATTGCCGGTCTGTTTATGTCGCTCGACGGTGTGGTGGAGGGGCCCGGCCCCGCCGATGACTTTGCGGCGGCAGGCTGGTCCATGCCGTACTTCGTGCCTGAAATAGGGCAGTACATCGGGGAGTCCGGGGCCCAGGCCGACGCCCTGCTGCTGGGCCGCGCGACGTACCAGGGCTTTCGCGCCGCTTTTGCAAACGCGCCCAGGGGTGACCCTGCCGCCGCCATGATGAACGGCATCTCCAAGTACGTGGTATCAGGCACCCTGACGGAAGCCGACTGGGTGAACTCCACGCTGCTGGGCGGCGATATGGTGGAAGAAGTGGGGCGCCTCAAAGCGCAGCCGGGGCGCAACATCAACGTCAGCGGGAGCGTCACCCTGATCCAGTCGCTGCTGCGCCTTGGCCTCCTTGACGGGCTTGACCTCCTCGTTCATCCCGTCGTGGTGGGTCAGGGCCGCCGCCTGTTCGGGGACGGTCTGACTGCGCGGCTCGCGCTCCGGGAAACGCGCACCTTTTCCAGCGGCGTGGTGCTGCTCTCGTACGACGTGCTGGCAGACCCAGCGGCGACCTCCTCCTGACCTTCCTGTTTTCCCTGACCCTCAGGTCTGGTTCCCCGCCCGGCTTCGCTCTCACCCGAGGAGGTCTCCATGACCGCACCCACCCCCGCCCCACATGACCGGGCCGTCATCCTGATCCTCCTGATCGCCACCTTCGTCGTGATCCTCAACGAGACGATCATGAACGTGGCCCTGCCGCGCCTGATGACAGACCTGCACGTCGCCGCGAATACGGTGCAGTGGCTGTCCACCGCCTTCATGCTCACGATGTCGGTGGTGATTCCCACCACGGGCTTCTTGCTGCAGCGCCTGTCCACCCGGACGGTCTTTTTCGTCGCCATGACGCTGTTCAGCGTGGGTACCCTGCTCGCGGGCGTCGCGCCGGGATTCGGCGTGCTGCTGGCTGCGCGCATCGTTCAGGCATCGGGCACGGCCATCATGGTGCCCCTCCTCATGACCACTGTGCTGACGCTGGTGCCGCCCGAGCGGCGCGGCGCGGTGATGGGCAACATCAGCATCGTGATCTCTGTGGCCCCGGCCATCGGTCCCACCCTCTCGGGCCTGATCTTGCAGCTGCTCTCGTGGCGGGCGATGTTTCTGTTCGTGCTGCCCATCGCCCTGGCCGCACTCGCCTATGGAGCGCGCACCTTGCAAAACGTCGGCGAGGGGCAGCGCATCACGCTGGACCTCACGTCGGTGCCCCTGTCGGCGCTGGGCTTCGGCGGCATTGTCTACGGCCTGAGTCAGGCTAGCGGTCCCGGAGGCTTCGGCAGCCCGGCAGTGGTGTGGCCGCTGGCAGTCTCGGCGCTCAGCCTGGCGCTGTTCACGTGGCGGCAGCGTCATCTTGAACGCAGCGGCGCGCCCCTGCTGGACCTGCGTGCCTTCCGCTTCCCCATGTTCACCCTCGGCGTCCTTCTCATGATGATCGCCATGATGGCCCTGTTCGGCGGCGCAATCTTGCTGCCCATCTACCTGCAGAACATTCGCGGCCTGTCCTCGTTGCAGACCGGGCTGCTGCTGCTTCCCGGCGGCCTGCTGATGGGACTGCTGGCCCCCAGTGTGGGCCGGCTGTATGACCGGCGAGGCCCGCGGGGACTGGTGCTGACAGGTACGGCGCTGATGACGGCCGTGCTGTGGGGGCTGGGCGGCATCACGGCGGACACGCCCGTGTGGGCGCTGCTGGGCCTGCACCTCGTCCTGAGCGTGGGGCTGGCCCTGCTGTTCACGCCGGTCTTTACCAGCTCGCTGGGGCCCCTCCCCATGCACCTGTACTCCCACGGCAGCGCCATCCTCAGCACCCTGCAACAGGTGGCCGGCGCGGCGGGTACGGCCCTCCTCGTTACCCAGATGACCGCCCGCAGCGCGGACCTGCTGCGGGAGGGCAGCGCGCCCTTGCTCGCCCAGACGGCAGGCTTGCAGTCGGCTTTCCACGTCGCTGCTGCCATCTCGGTGCTGTCCATCGCGCTGGCCCTGTTTCTGCGCCGGGCGGAGCAGGAGCATGGGGGAGAGCCGGGGGCCGGGGGCAGCGGGGCGGGCGCGGAGCGGCCCCAGCCTGTCTGAAGTCGGTGGGAAAGTGCCCCAGCCATTAGCAATGGCTGGGGCACTTTCTTCTGGCCCCGGTCTCCATGGAAGAATGGGGCTTGCGGTGGGAGGGCGTTTATTCCTTCCGCGCCGTATTACCGTAAGGCACCCGCAAGAAGCGCTCTGGAATCTCCCAGATGACCACCTTGGGGGGCGCGTCCCGGTAGTCCTGGCCCCCCAGGTACTCGCGCATGGGGAGCAGCGGTCCCTTGCCTGCCTGCGCCGCGTTCAGCACCTCGGTGCCGAGCGCGTGGGCAAGCGCGCCGCTGAACTTCCAGACGTTCTCGGGCGTGTCAGCGCTGTAACTCGTGCCCACCAGCGTGACGGCGATGGCCTCGTCGCCCAGCAGGCTTCCGCCTTCCCCGTCGGTGCGCACGTAGGACTGCCCGCGTACCGTGTCGGGGGCCGGACCGACGTCACCCGGTACAGGCACGTAGCGCAGCAGATCACCCCGGCGCGCGGCCGGCGGCTGGGGCTGGACGGCGTAGGTGGCTGAAGGCAGGTCCAGGCGCAGCGCCTCCACGGTGGGCGCGAGGGCCTGCGCCGCCACCGCCGCTCCCTGGGGGGTCCAGTGGGTGTCGGTACGCAGAAACAGGGCCTCGCCGGAGCGCTTCTTCCCGGCCTGCATGGCGGCGAGCAGATCCGGCACGGGGATGTGCGCGTCTTCGAGCTCCTGGCGAAACTGCGCGTATACGTTTTCCTTCACCGCTGGAATGTGCGCGCGTCCCAGGTACTCGGGGTACACCCGCGCCTTGGCTGGAATGAGGGCCACCACGAGCCGTGTGCCAGTCTTCGCCAGCGTGTCGCGCACCTGCCGGACATACTCGAGTTTGGCCGCCAGCTCCCGCGCGTCCTGCGCCGAGGTCTGGAATTCCTCGGCGGTGTACAGCCAGCCTTCCCGGCCCATCACCGCGCCCTCGCGGGCCTCGTGCAGCAGGCGGTAGTTCAGGCCCCCCCACAGGTTCACACTGGGATCACGCCACAGCACCCCCGCGTCGAGGTTCTTCTCCCAGGAGGCGGTCCACTCACCGGTCAGGAGGTTTTTGCCGGGTTGGGCCTCACGGAGCCCGGGACGGCCCAGCGTCAGGCCCGAGCCCAGGGCAACGACAGTAAGCAAAAATGCGCCGGGAAGCCAGGTCTGCAGGCGGGAGGCGGAGGGACGGGTGGCCCGGAGCCCAAGGGTGTCCTGCGCGAAATCGGTCATGTCACCTCAGAACTGAAAGTAGAGAAAGGGCGTGTAGCTCTGGGCCGAGAGCTTGAGCACGGCCAGCACGAACAGCGGCAGCAGCGCTACCGTGGCTGCCGCCGCGAGCCGGGGCCGCAGGAGTGTGCTGCCCGGGTCCCCCACGCGTCGGCCCCACAGCGGCGCGAGGTACACCAGGGCCCCCGCCAACCCCATGGTGAGCAGCACGCTGGGACGTACCTGCCACGCCAGCGTGTCGCTCAGCGCGAGGCCGTTCAGACCGAACATGCCCCGGTACATCCGGAAGGCATCCGCCACGTTGTCGGCGCGGAACATCACCCAGCCCAGCATCACCAGCAGCATCGTCCCGGGAATGGTCAGCCAGGCGGGCGACGGCTTCCAGAGCCTGGCTTCCTTCATCCGGCGCTCGACCGCGAGGATGCTGCCGTGCCACATTCCCCACAGCACGAAGGTCCAGTTCGCCCCGTGCCATAGCCCGCCCAGCACCATCGTCAGCCACAGGTTCAGGTAGGTTCGGCCCTCACCCTTCCGGTTGCCTCCCAGGCTGATGTACAGGTACTCGCGCAGCCAGCTGCTCAGGCTCATGTGCCAGCGCCGCCAGAACTCGGTGATCGAGCGGCTGATGTACGGGTGGTTGAAGTTTTCGGGAAACTTGAAGCCCATCATGGCGGCCAGGCCAATCGCCATGTCGCTGTATCCACTGAAGTCGAAGTAGAGCTGCAGGGTATAGGCCACGGCCCCCAGCCACGCGTCGGCCATCGTCGGTTGCGCCTGGCTGAAGCTCGCGGTGACGAGGGGCGCGATGGTATCGGCGATCAGGACCTTCTTGGCAAAGCCAGTCATGAAGCGCGTCGCGCCGGCGCTGAACTGCTCGGCGCTGTGCGTACGGTGAAGAAATTGATCGGCGAGCAGGTTGTACTTCAGTACAGGCCCCGCGATCAGGTGCGGAAAGAGCGCGATAAAAGCGGCGAAGTCCAGCAGGTTGCGGGTGGGCGGCTCTTCCCGGCGGTACACGTCCACGATGTAACTGATGGCGTGGAAGATGAAAAACGACAGTCCGATGGGCAGCAGTACGGGCGTCCAGGAAAAAGGGTGAAAGCCCAGCGTCTGCGTGATGGCGTTGAAACTCTCCACGCCGAAATTGGCGTACTTGAAGTACGCCAGCGCACCGAGATTCAGCACGATGGCAGAGGTCAGCGTCCGGCGTCGCGCCGGGCCGTCCGACTGCCGGTCCAACACCAATCCGTAGACGTAGGCTGCCGCCGTGATCCCTATCAGCAACCACAGGAAATCGATGCGCCACCACGAGTAAAGCGCGTAGCTGCCAAGCAAGATCCACGCCGAGCGCCCCTTGAAGGGCAGCAGGTAGTAGACGATCAGAAACAGCGGCAGAAACAGAAACAGAAAGACATTGGAGCTGAAGACCATGCAGCAGCGTCCGCCTTACTTGGTCTTGGTGCTGCCCATGGTCAGGGTCACGCCCCCGTCTGTTACGACGACGGCGTACGTGTTGCCGCGTTCGAGCTTCACCCCTTTCAAGGTGCCCAGCGCCTTGTCGCCAGCAAAGGCGGCGAGGTCCACCGTCACGCCGTTCACGGCCCGGTTGCCGCTGTCGCCCGCCTTCACGCCCTTGACCACGGTGGTCTTGCCGTCGGCGGTCTTGAGGTCCACGCTGGCGGCCTTGCTGAGGTTGTAGATGACCAGCAGGGCCTTGGCGCGGCTTTCCATGGCCGGATCGGTCAGCAGGACCAGCCGGTTCCCGCTGGGCACCACGCTGTAGAACTTGCCAGCCTCGACCTTCAGTTTGCCCGCCGCCGCGCCCACCTTCGCGTCGAACTCGCCCTGCGGCACCACGACGTACACGCTGGCTGTCCCCTTGTCGGCGGTGACGGCCTTGCCTCCGAGCGTTCCAGCTGGGGCGTTGATCACGCGTACGAAGGCGCTGTTGGCGGGGGGAGCGGGATCATACAGGCCGTTGTCCTCGGCAGCGGCCAGGGAGCCGAGCAGTGCCACGAAAAGAGTAAAGTTCTTCACACATGCACTTTAACGTAGCTTACGCTTTGGAACATCTGAATCTGCCGGGTGTGCCCCCACCTGCGCCTGCCTCCGAGTCGCGCTGCCAGGCATGACCGCTCATCTGCGGCTTGGCGCGGTTTGCCCGTCTGCCATGATGAAGCGCAGAAGTTGCCCCGAGTAACGCGCTCCGCCTCCTTTCCCTGCTCTCCATCCTTTCGAGGTTCACCCATGAAAACCATCCTGCTGAGCGGCCTTCTGGTCCTCTGCTCGTCGGCCCTGGCTCAAACTGCCCCGGCCCAGACTGCTCCGGCGACGCCGGCCCAACCTGCCCAGATCCCGCCGGTTCAGGCCCCACCGGCTCAGTCACAGCCTCAGTCACAGCCCGCCCCGGCCCAGCCGCCTGCCTGGGCCGTGTGCGACGCGGCGCGCGATCCAAAAAACTACAAGGACGACGACCTGTGGGCGGTCATCATCAACCGGGGTGAGGGCGACTGGCTGTTTGGGGAATCGAGCTACTGGGGCTACCGGGACGCGAACACGGCCGCTTCCAAGCCGTACCTGCAGCGCTTTGCTGGCGCCCTGCGCGCTTTGGGCACCGAGCTAATCATCGTGCAAGTGCCGCCCAAGGCCGCCGCTGAGGCCCGGCACCTGGGCAACGGGGTGCCCAAGACGCTCGATCCCCAGTGGGCGGGCGAGACGTACGCCCGCTTCGTTCAGATGCTGGGCGAGGCGGGCATCTACGCGCCGGACCTGCTGGCCCTCTACCGGGCGCAGCCGGGCGACGTGCCCTTCTTTTTCGAGCGCGACCACCACTGGACCCCGGCGGCGGCGGCCCTGACCTCCAAGGCGATCGCAGGGTATGTGGCCGGACGGGAGCTGCTGAAAGACGTACCGGCAGTGGAGTTCACCCTCACCCAGAAGGCGCGGCCCAATACCCAGAGCCTGGGGGGCCGGGTGGCTGAACTGTGCCACGAGAACGTACCAGTTCAGGAATACCAGACGTTGATCAGCACGCCCAAGGCCGAACCCGGCCTGCTTGACGACACCACGCCCCGGGTCATGCTGGTGGGCACGAGCAACAGCTTCCGGCAAGATGAGGATTCGTTCGCCGCTTCCCTGCGCCACGATCTGGGGCGGGATGTGGTCAACGCCAGCGTCAGCGGGGGCGGGCCTTGGTCCGCGCTGGAGCAACTGGTCTATTCCAACGACTTCCGCACAAGCCCACCCAGACTGCTTATCTGGGAGATGAACGTCGAGGCCGACTTCAAGGGCGGCCTGTCACAACTGATTCCCGCCGTGCGCGGAGGGTGCGCCGCGCCGCTGGGGCAGGCCAGGGAGGTGCTGCCCAGCCAGTCCTCCACAGCGCTGAACCTCGCCTCGGGCGATTACTTCTCGGTGCGCGTCTCGGACCCCACCCTCAGGACGGTACCCGTCAAAATCACGGACGCGGCGGGTACCCACACCCTGACCCTCAACCACCAGGGCCAGGGCACGAAGAGCCCGCTGTTTTTCGGCGAACTCGACGCTCCCGCCAGCGCCCTGGCCGTCGATCTGCCCGACACGGCGGGCAAGGTGGACCTGACAGTCTGCAAGGGCTGATCCGGTTTTCGTCCATGGCCGGCGCCGGCCGTGGACCGAGAGTTTCACCGGGCAGACCCGCCATCCTCTTCCGAGGAGGCCTGCGGACCCGAAGGGGAGCGGGAAAAAGGACGTGGCACCGGGAGCTTTTCGGTGCCCTTCTCAAAAGTCGGAACGTCAGGTGTACCCTCGGCCCCTGGGCCGGTCCTGTGCGGAACAGAGCGGCTCGCGTGCCCCGCCCCCACGTTATTTTCCAGCTTCCCGCCAGATGCGGACGTAATCGACGAGCATGCTGCTGGGAAAGACGGTAGTGGCGGGTGGCGTGCCGGGCCAGGTACCGCCGACGGCGAGGTTCAGCAGCAGGGAGAAGGGCTGTTCAAAGACCCAGCGGGTGCCCGCGGGAAGATTGGCCGGGGTGACGCGCTGGTACGGCCGCCCGTCCAGCAGCCAGACGATCTCGTCAGGGCGTTTGATCAAGGTGTAGGTGTGGTAATTGCCGGATGCGGGGTGGCCCAGGTCTGTTTCCCGGCTGATGCCCAGCGCGTCGGAGTAGCCGGGCCCGTGGACGGTGCCGTACACCAGGTTCGGCGTGTGGCCCACCCACTCCATGATGTCGATCTCGCCGCCGTCCGGCCACTCTCCCGGGCCCAGGCTCCAGAACGCCGGCCACAGACCCTGGCCCGCCGGCACCTGGATACGGGCCTCGATCTTGCCGTGCACAAACTCGACCTTGCCCTTTGTGGTCAGCCGCGCGGAGGTATAGCGGCAGGGTTGGTCGTTCCAGCAGGGGAGCTTTGCCTGCGCCGTCTCCGCCCGGATCTCCAGGTGGCCCTGACCGTCGAGGCGGGCGTTGCGGGGAGAGGCGGTGTAAAACTGCAGTTCGCGGTTGCCCCATCCCCCCGTATCGCGGTTGCCGACGTCGTGGTTCCAGAACTTCGGGTTGGGCGGCGTGCCCTGGCGCCCCGTGAACTCGTCGCTCCAGACAAGCGTCCATTCGGGCGAGGACGGGAGGGAGGTCTCGGCCTGCACACCGGAGAGGCAGATCAGCAAGCAGGCGGCGAGGGAGAGTGGAAGCGCGGGAAGTCGGGGCATACGTTCTCCAGGGAAACAGGCTTCGGAGGGACGGGCACGTGGATTTCCCCGTCCTGCCCGGTGACCGCCTGCGGCCGACGCCGAACGGAGCCTGGCGCACTCTAGAGCAGTTCTCCAACGGGCGTGGGTAGGGAAACAGTACGCCACCCACCTTACTTCCCCATTCTGCTCGTCGAAATTCTCTCGCTCTGCTCTCCTGCGCAGCTGTGCCAGTCCGCTTCGCCGCCGTGTCAGCCGAACAAAAAAAGCCGCTTCCTGTGCCCAGCGCTTTGGGGAAACGCGCCGCGGCGTGCAGAAGGTGAACTGGGTTCATCTATCGTAATAGTTGACAAGTTTCATCAACTGATCTACGGTGAACGCAACCCAGAAACGGGTTCACACTTCCCTTCCAGAGCGGCCGAGGGCTTAGGCCCCATGACGCCGCAGCGACCAGGAGCCACATGACGAGGAACCCACTGTTTACGCCGCACCACCTCGCGCCCTCGACCGGGCCGATGTGCTGTTGTCGCTGAGCAGCCGAGGCTGTCCCCGGCTCCCCGGAAAGGAACACTCCGTAGCGCGACTCCAGCGCTTTCCGGTGTTGCCGACGGTGACCCCCCTTCAGCGTTGTCCCGCCCTACACCCCGCCTGACCGGTCCCGCCGTCCGGCCGAGGTTCCCATGACCGAGATTCTGAACGTGCGCTGGAAGCCCGGAACGCTCGATACCCTGCTTGTTACCTCGCCCGCGGGAACGCTCGAATGGAGCGCCCTGATCTTCGAGCGGATCTTCGGCCGGGCCGTGATGGACGCCCTGTACCTGCGGGGGCGCGTGACCGTGACGCGCGAGGCGCTGCCCCAGCAGCACGCGCCCTCCACAGCGGCCTGAACGCCAGCGGCCAGCCCACACCTCATTTTTGTCCCGCCCTTCTCCACGAAGGCCGGAGCCTTCCTCACACCCCAAGCGAGGCCCAACATGACGAATTCCACCCTGCCCACCCCCAACCTCTACTGGTTCATTCCCTCTGGTGGCGACGGGAGCCGACTGGGGCAACCCTCGCGGCCCGCGAACTTCGCGTATCTCAGCCAGATCGCGCAGGCGGCCGACGTGCTCGGCTTCGACGGCGTGCTGCTGCCCACGGGCGGCACGAACGAGGACACCCTGGTGGTCGCCAGCGCCCTGAGCAGCCTGACGCGGCAACTGCGTTTCCTGGTGGCCCTGCGCCCCGGCCTGCTCTCGCCCATCCTCGCCGCGCGGCTGACCGCCTCACTCGACCGGGTGACGGGTGGGCGCGTGAACCTGAATATCGTGTCGGGCAGCGGCAACTTCGACTTCGAGGGCCTGAACCTCTCGCAGGCCGAGCGCTACGAGCTCACCGCGGAGTGGCTGGGCGTCTTCCGCGCGGCGCTGCGGGGCGAGACGGTGAGCCACCAGGGCAAACACCTTCAGGTTCAGGAGGGGCGCTCCCTGCTGCCCAGCGTGCAGCGTCCCTACCCGCCCATCTTTTTCGGGGGCAGCAGTGATCCGGCGCTGGACGTGGCGGGCGAGCACGTGGACGTGTACCTCAGCTGGGGCGAACGCCCCGAGCAGGTGGCGGAGAAATTCGCCCGCGTGCAGGAGCGGGCGGAGAAGCACGGCCGCAAGGTGCGCTTCGGGCTCCGGGCCCACATCATCGTGCGCGAAACCGAGGAAGAAGCCTGGGACGCCGCTGACCGCCTGATCGAGAACATCAGCGACGAGGAGATCGCCCGCTCGCATCAGGCCTTTTTGCAGAGCGGTTCGGAGGGACAGCGCCGCCAGAGCCAGCTCAACGGCGGCACCCGCGAGTCGCTGCGGGTGGGACCGAACCTGTGGGCCGGCGTGGGGCTGGTGCGCGGAGGCGCGGGCACGGCCTTTGTCGGCAGCGCCGAAAACGTGGCCGCGGCCCTGCGCGAGTACCAGGCGGTGGGGGTCGAGACCTTCATCCTGAGCGGCTACCCGCACCTGGAAGAGGCGTACCGAACGGCCGAACTGCTGTTCCCCGCGCTGGGCCGCACCAGCCCGGTCTTCACCCCGCGCGAGGGCCAGGCGCTCACGCACACCTCCACGCCGGTGCTGAACGCCGAGCGCGAACCCGAGCTGACGGGGCGATTCAGGAGCATCTAGCGGCCGGCCGCTGGCCTTGAGCCGTTGGTAGATCACCCTCAATCTTCGGTCCGGGGGCACCGCCGCGTGCCCGCCGGAGGTCCATCACACCCCATTTTTTTGTCACACGGAGTCCCCACAATGACCAAAACCCTGCGTCCGGCCCTTCTGCTCACCACCCTTGCCCTGGCCACTTCCGCTCACGCCGTCACCTTTACCATCGGCTATCAGAAGGGCGGCATCCCCAACATCCTCAAGGCGCGCGGCACGCTGGACGCCTACGCCAAGCAGGGCATCAACTTCAAATGGGTGCTGTTCACGGCGGGGCTGCCCCTGCTGGAGGCGGCCAACGCGGGCGCGGTGGATTTCGGAGGCGTCGGCAACGCGCCGGGCGTGTTCGCGCTGGCGGGCGGCGCGGACCTGAAATACGTGGCGGTCACGGAAAACCGTTCAGACGCCGGAGAGGCCATCATCATCCCGAAAGGCTCAGCGCTCAAGACGGTGGCGGACCTGAAGGGCAAACGCATCGGCGTCTTTCGGGGGTCCAGCGCGCACTTTTTCCTGTACAACGCCCTGAAACAGGCGGGGCTGGGCTTCAAGGACGTCACCATCGTCCCGCTGGCTCCACCCGATGCCCGTCCGGCCTTCGAGAGCGGCACCATCGACGCGTGGACCATCTGGGACCCCTACCTGACCACCGCCTTGCAGGGCACCGGCGCGCGGGTGCTGCGGGACCACAAGGGGCTGGGCCAGGGTGACAGCTATTACCTCAGCCCCAGCGCGGTGCTGAAGGACCCCGAGAAGAAAAAGGCGCTGCAAATCCTGCTCGCCGAGCTGGAGAGGACGTCCACGTGGGCCAACGCGAACAAGAACGCCGTGATCACGCAGTTCAGTGACGAACTGGGCATCCCCAAGAGCGTGCTGGAAGTCACCGTGCCCAAGAGCGTGCCCTTCAACATCCGCCCCTTCCGCGCCTCGGACCTGAAGCCCCTGACCGCCCTGGCGAACGCCTTTACCGAAGTCGGCGTGTTGCCAGGGAAGGTCAGTCTGAGCGCGCAGTCCTACGTGGCCCTGCCCGCCTTCAAGACCGTGCTGGGCAAGCTGGAGACGAAATGACCCAGGTGGACATCACGCAAGACGCCCTGACGGGAGCGATCACGGCCCGCCCGGCCACGGGAGGCGCAGGAACGGGACGCGAGGCGGCCTCCACGCCCCGGCGAACGCCCGCCCGCTGGCAACAGGAGGGGGTGCGCTGGGCCGTGCCGGTGGCGCTGCTGCTGGGCTGGCAGCTGGCGTCGCAGGTGGGGTGGCTGAGCTCCCGCGTGCTGCCCGCGCCGACCGCGGTGGGCGGGGCCTTCTGGGAGCTGGCGCGGACCGGGGAGCTGTGGCACCACTTTCTCGCCAGTCTGGGCCGGGCGGGGAGCGGGGTGCTCCTCGGGGGTGGGCTGGGCCTGCTCCTCGGCATCCTGACCGGCACCTTCCGCGCCGCACACCTGCTGCTCGACAGCACCTTCCAGATGCTGCGGACCATTCCCAACCTCGCCCTGATCCCGCTCGTGATCCTGTGGTTCGGCATCGGGGAAAGTGCCAAGGTCTTTCTGATCGCGCTCGCCACCTTCTTTCCGGTGTATCTCAACACGCTGCACGGGGTTCAGAGCATTGATCCCCGCCTCAAGGAGATGGCGGGGGTGTACGGCCTCTCGCCGCTGGAAACCTTTCGGCGCGTGACGCTGCCCGGCGCCCTGCCGGGCGTGCTGGTGGGCCTGCGCTACGCGCTGGGCATCTCGTGGTTGGCATTGGTCGTCAGCGAGTCGTTCGGCGCGAGTCAAGGCATCGGCTTTCTGGCGATGGACGCCCGCGAGTTTTTCCGCACGGACGTGATCGTCCTGACCATCTTGATCTACGCGCTGATCGGCAAGGCTGCCGACGCCCTGGTGCGTGGCCTGGAGCGCAGGTTGCTTCCCTGGCGGGTGGAGGCGTGACGGCGGCGCTGGACTTTGCCGGGCCCCACAGCGTTCCCGGAGCGGGGGTGCAGCTGCGTGACCTGGCGGTGCACTACGGTGACCGCGCGGTGCTGCACGGGCTGAATCTGGAGATCAACCCAGGGGAGCGCATCGCGGTGGTGGGGGCGAGCGGCGGCGGCAAGACCACCCTGCTGCGGGTGCTGGCTGGGCTGACCCTGCCCTCGGCCGGACAGGTGCGGGTCTCGCACACCCAGGCCTCGCCGCGCATCCGGGTGATGTTTCAGGAAGACCGCCTGCTGCCCTGGCTGGGGGCCCTGGACAACGTGACGCTGGGACTGCCCAAGGCCGAACGCCACCGGGGAGAAGACGCGCTGCGGGACGTGGGGCTGGCCGGACGGGAACGGGCCTACCCCCACGAACTCAGTGGCGGACAGCGGCAACGGGTGGCCCTGGCGCGCGCCCTGGCGCACCGGCCTGCACTGTTGCTGCTCGACGAACCCTTCGGCGCGCTCGACGCCCTGACCCGCGCGGGCATGCACGACCTGCTCGAACAGCTGCTGGGCGAGACGGGGGCCACCACCCTGCTCGTGACGCACGACCTGGACGAGGCGCTGAAGCTGGCAGACCGGGTGCTGCTTCTGGGGGGCGGTGGGGTGGCCGAAGACCTGCAGGTGACGGCCGGGCCACGGGACCGCGTGAGCCTGGAGCCGCTCCGGCAGCGGCTGGAGGAAAGGCTGCATTAGAGCATGTGTCAAAGTCAGGACTTCTTTTTGACCGAGCCCAGCAAGCAAACTTGAATGCGCACTGGGGAGAAAGGAGCCGTGAGGGGAGGGCCACCCCTCACGGCTCCTTTCGGACAAATGCTCTGCGGCAGGCCCGGTGGCCCCCTCACACCAATCTCGAGCCAGTCCCTCTCGCCTTCGGAGCTCTACGGGCCCCGTCAGGGGAGAGGGTCAGCAGTCTTTAGCCCCTCTCACCCACGGCGAGGGGGGCGCTGCACAGCAGTGGGGTGACGGGTACAGCCCGCATGAAGCCTGGCCCCGCGCCCTCACGTCTGCCGGGGCAGCGAGAAGGCGAAGGTCGCGCCCCCGCCCGGCACGCCCTCGGCCCAGACCTGACCGCCATGGCGGTTGATGATCCGCCGGACGTTCGCCAGTCCCACGCCCGTGCCCTCGAACTCGTCTTGCCGGTGCAGGCGCTGAAAGACGCCGAACAGCTTGCCGCTGTAGCGCGGATCGAAGCCCACCCCGTCGTCGCGCACGAAGACCGCCCACGCCTCTGGGCGCTCCTCGGTCCAGACGTCGATGTGGGCCTGGGGACGCGGGCGGGTGTACTTCAGGGCGTTGGACAGCAGGTTGACGAGCACCTGCCGCAGCGTGTCGGGATCGCCGATCACCAGGGGGAGGGGAGAAACCCGCCACTCGACCTGCCGGTCGGCGGCGTCGACCTCCAGTTCGGCCCGCACGTCACGCACGAGTTCGCCCAGGTCCACCAGGCCCGGCCGCAGGGGCAGGCGCGAGGTGCGGGACAGGTCGAGCATGGCGTCGATCAGGGTGTTCATGCGGGCGGTGGCCTCGTCGATCACCGTGAGGTAACGCGTGCTCTTCTCGCCCGCCGCGGCGCCCAGCGTTTTGCGCAGCAACTGGTTAAAGCCCATGATGTGCCGTACCGGGGTGCGCAGGTCGTGCGAGACGCTGTAGGCGAAGGCTTCGAGCTCCTCGTTGGCAGCGGCCAGCTTGCGCTGCTCCTCGGCCAGCTGCGTGACGCTCTGCGCGCGTTCCAGCGCCAGGCCCAGGCTCCGCACGGCGGTGTCCAGGAAGGCCCGCTCGGCGGCCTGCCAGGTGTCTTGAAGCGGCAGGCCCACACCGAACAGCCCCACCGGCGCGCCGTCCACGACGACGGGCAGGAGGGCGGCGCGGCGCAACGGGGCCAGACCGGCCCTCGCCACCTCCGGCAGCGAGCCGAAGCCGTCGTGATAGAACGCCTCCCCGGCGCTCCAGGGGGCCAGCAGCAGGGGTGTGGCGCGGGGCAGGCCGCGCCCCACGCGCTTCCACACCTCGGGGTGCCCGGTGTTCCCCACCTGTGAGCGCAGCCACCACAACTCGCCCTCGGGCTCGAAGTAGGCGGCCAGGCCCTCGGGCCACAGCTTCAGCACGATGTCCTGCGCCCGCCCCACCAGGGCGAGGCGGTCCGTTTCCAGCACCAGGTCGCGCGAGAGCTGCGCGAACGCTTCCAGGGCGCGGTTGCGGCCCAGTGCCTCTTCTTTCTGGGCCTGAAGTTGGGCCACTGCCCCCGCCCGTTCGAGCGCCAGGCGGAAGCTGTCGCTCACCGCGCGGAAGATGGCCTTTTCGCGCTCGGACCAGGCCGGCCGCTCCACCGACGCCATGCTCAGCAGGCCCTGCGCTCCCCCGGGAACGGGAAGCGGGGCATAGGCTGCCGTGACGGCGGAGCGTCCGGGTGCCTGGGATTCAGGGTGGGCAGCGTCCAGAAACGTGACCTCCTCCACCCCGAGGATGGGCGCGAAGGCGGGCGAGGTCACGGGCAGGTCCCCACGCCGCAGGCCAGCCAGTTCGCCGGGCAGATCTCCAGACGCGACGCGCATCTGCCACCGGTCATCCACCCGCTCGTAGTACACGGTCAGCTCTACGTCCAGCACGGCGCGCAGCACCTCGCAGGCGTGCCCGGCCAGCTCCTGCACGTCGGTGGCGCCCGCCGCGCGTCCGGTAAAGGCGGCGAAGGCCGCCAGGGCCGCGCGCTCCTCCTCCAGCTCCCGGGTGCGCTCCTGCACGCGGCGCTCCAGATCGGCGTTGAGCCGCACGAGCTCCCGCTCGGTTTCCTTGCTGCGCGTCACGTCGCGGCTCAGGCCGTACAGGCGCACCATCTCGCCCGATTCGTCCCGCTCGACCATGGTGTGCTGCTCGACCCACAGCGCTCGGCCGTCGTCGCGCAGAAAGCGGTACAGGATCACCGCCTCGTCCTGACGGCCCCGGCGAAAGTCCTCGAAGTTCTGCAGGATCAGGGGACGGTCCTCCGGATGGACGTTGCCGAGGTAGTCGCCGAGCGAGGGGGCCCCGTTGCCTACGCCCAGCAACTCCTGCAGCTCGGGCGAGCGGTAGCCCACCCCAGCACGAAAATCGTATTCCCACGCGCCCTGCTGCGCCGCCCTCAGGGCGAGTCTCAACCGCTCCTCGCTCGCGGACGTGTCAGCCATACGGCTCAGCATAGCGGGCTGGCGGGCTTCAGCCACCCCCTTCCAGGGGAATGCGGAAGTGCAGCTGCGCGTTTCCCGCCGCGAGCAGCGCCCGCGCCAGCTTGAGCTGTCCCCGGGACGACAGGTGCAGGCCGTCGAGCGAGAAGTCGGGGCCGAAGGGCTGCTCCGCCCGCAGGGGGTCCGGCGCCGGACGGGCGAGAGACGCCATCACGCCCGCCACGTCGAACACGAGCGCGCCCGTCTCGGCGGCCAGGCGCGTCAGGCCCGCGTTGTACTGCCGAAGCGTGTCGCGGATGCGCCCGGCCTCGGCAGGGGTGACGGCCGCCGGGGCACTGCAGTCCACCGAGCGCTGGGTGAGCAGGAGGCGGATGTCCACCCGGTTGGCCGAGGTTCGGCAGCTTGGCGCGCCGTAGCCGTAGCGGAAGATCAGCGGCCCGGCCACAAGCAGCGGCGCGGCCGTCACGTCGGGCACGGTGAGCAGCACGACGCGGGCCCCCGTGGGCCGCAGCGCCTCCAGCACCGCGCGGTAGGCGCTCAAAAACTGAGCGGGCGGCGTCACCCGGGCCGGATCGCCCGAGGAGACAGCCTCCTGCACGTCATTGGCCCCGACCCACACGGTGACGAACTGCGGGCGCGACTTGCGGGCGGCCGCCACCTGCGTCAGGCGTGGCCCGAGGATGAGCGTGTACATCCGGCGCGTCAGGTCGTCGGGCGCGTTCTGGGCCGTGCGGCCCAGCAGGTCCGCCACCCGCGCGCCCGGCACCGCCAGGTTGTTGTTCTGCACCCCGGGCACCGCCCGCACGCACGAGCGCCCTGCCTGGAGCGGCTGCCCCAGGGGAGGTGGGCACCCCGGGGACTGTCCGAGCGCCAGCCCGAAGGGAATGCCCGCCAGCCGCGCGATCACCGCCGGGTAGGCGTCCCGCTGCGCCTGCGGGCCCAGGCCGCCTGACTGGAACCCGGCGGTCAGCGAGTCGCCCAGCGCGACGTACACGGCCCCCGGCGCAGGTGAAGTGGGCGGGGGCCGTGCGGGCGCAGGGACTCCGGCAGTGACGATGGCCACGAGCAGGGCCGCCAGGGGCAGGAGACGGAAGCGCTTCACTCAGGTGACCTTAAAAGCGCCGTGCATGAAAAGGATGTTGCGGTCGTGGGCGACTCTACGCCTCACCGCCCTTTTTGCCCCCCGCCCTGCTCTCCCTCTCATCGAGGGCCCTGCCGGGGTGCCCGCCACCGGCGTGCGCCTGACCCTGCCCACCGGCTTCACACCCATGACGCCCACCACCGCCCTCAAGCGCGGGGCACACCGTCTATTCGGCGGCAGGGCCGAGCTACGCGGTGAACACTCCCTTCTCGCTGCGGGACGTGGCCCTGCCGCCGGGTGGCGCACGGCACCAAAAAGGTGGCTGGGCGCGAGTGGACCGTGCTGCGCTTCCGGGTGGACGGCCTCGGCACGCCCATCCACCACCACCTGCGTGAGACGCGGCAGGGAGACGAGACGCTGCTTGCGGAACGGCCAACGTGACCAAGAAGCTCTACGCGCAGTACGCGGCGCAGCTTGCCGGGGAAATAAAGGGCCTGCGCTGAGAAGGGGACACCAGTCCGGTTCACGAAATCTTTAAGAGGCGGAACAGTGGGGCAAAAGCCTCTACCATCGGGGGGTGACGCTGCCGTCCGGTTCGTCCCACCTGCCCGACGCGGCTCCCGGCTTCCTGGAAACGCTGTTCCTGCACAGCCATGAAGGCGCGGCCCTATGCGACGGCGAGCTCTGTCTGCTGCGCGTCAACGCGGCCTTCGCTGCACGGATGGAACGGGCGGGAGCGGACCTGACCGGCCGGCAGCTGACCGAGGTTTTTCCGGGGCAACCGCAGGTGTTGCTCGGGGCGTGCCGGCAGGTGCTGGAGAGCGGCGAGGCGCTGGAAGATCTGCTGCTCTCGCTGGGCGAGCGCGCCTGGCGGGTCAGCGCCTACCGGGTGGGCGGGACGGGGGAAGCCGGACCGGGCGGTCCGGCGCTCGCGCTGCTCCTGCGCGAGGGCCAGATGTCGGGGAGCCAGACGCCGCCAGAACCCCAGAGCGGTGGGGACGGCGGGCCTGAAGAGGACGCGGTGGGTGAGGCGCAGGCGCGCGCGTTGCAGGAGCTCACGAGCGCACTCTCGGGCGCAGTGACGAGTGAGGACGTGCAGCGGCTGGTGCTGGAGCAGGCCGTGCGGCTCACCGGGGCGTATGGAGGGACCCTGATTCAGGCGCTCAACCCACAGACCATGTATATGGTGGGTTCTTTCGGGTATGCCAGTCCCATCGGTACCACCTGGACGCGCTTTCCAAGTGACGACGGATTTCAGGTGGTGCGGGCCATGCGCGAGGGGCGGGCCATCTTCTCTTCCCTGCAAGACGTTGCGCGGGACTTTCCCCAGATGCTGCCGCTGCTGCAGTCTCCGACACGCGCTATTGCGGCGCTGCCGATGCAGGCGGGCGAGACGCGCTTTGGCCTGGCCCTCTCGTTTACTGACGAGCACGGTCTCCAGCTCAGGCAGCAGGCCTTTATCTGTACCGTGGTCGACCAGTGCGCGCAGGCGCTGTACCGCGCGCAGCTGTACGACGCCGAGCGGCAGGCCCGGCAGCGGTCCGCGTTTCTGGCGAAGGTGGGGAACCTGCTCGCGCAGTCGCTGGACGTCGGGGAAACCCTGCGGAGCGTGACCCGGCTGGCGGTGGAGCAGGTGGCCGACTGGTGCGCGGTGTACCGGCCAGCACCGGGCGACGGGCTCCTGGAACCGGCCGCCCTGGCCCACCGCGATCCGGCGCTGGTGGACCTGCTGCGCGAGTACCTGTCGCGCTTTCCCTCCAACCCGGACGAGCCCGGGACCACCGCCTGGGTCTTTGGAACGGGGGAGGCGGTCTTCGTGCCCGTGCTGTCCGAGGCGGTTCTCCAGAGCCTGTCCGAGGAGCGCGTGCAGTACGTTCGTCGGCTGCAGGTGCACTCGCTGGTCTCGGTGCCGATGCGGGTGCGGGGGATCAACATCGGGGTGCTGAGCCTGGCGACGAGCACACCCGAGCGCACCCTGACCCCCGCCGACTTCGAGCTGGCGCAGGACCTCGCGCAGCAGGCGGCGTTCGCGCTCGACAACGCGCAGCTGTACGGAGACGCGCAGCAGGCGCTCGCGCGCTACCGCACCTTGATCGACGCCTCGCGTCAGATCGTGTGGACGTCCAACGCGGCGGGTGAACACGTCGAGGAGCAGCCAGGCTGGGAAGCGCTCACCGGCCAGACCCACGAGGAATACCTCGGGGAGGGCTGGGCCGCGCGCATTCACCCGGACGACCTGCCGGCGGTCCACAACGCGTGGGCGCGGGCGGTCACGACCGGCAGCGTGTACGAGATGCAGCAGCGGGTGCGGGTGCGGGACGGCAGCTACCGGCACTTTCACGTGCGCGCTGTGCCGATCCTGGACAGTGACGGCACGGTGCGCGAGTGGACCGGGGTGGACACCGACATCACCGAGCAGCTCGAGGCCGAGCGGCAGCTGCGTGAGCGCGAGGCCCGCTACCGCGCCCTGGTGGAACACGCCGCGCTGGGCATCGTGCGCATCGGGCTGGGCGGGCAGCTGCTGGAGGCCAACCCGGCGGCCGAGGCCATGCTGGGTTACCGCCAGGACGAGCTGCTGAACCTGACGGCAGCGGACCTGACTCCGCCCGAGCGCGTGGCTGGAGTCACGGCCACGCTGGGCGAACTGCTGCGCGGCAGGCGCGACATCCTGTCGATGGAGGAGCAGGTGGTGCGCCAGGACGGCCGGCGGCTGTGGGTCAACGTGACGGCCAGCCTGGTGCGGGGCGACGCGGGCCAGCCGCTTTACAGCGTGGCGCTGCTCGAGGACGTGACCGAGCGCCGGCAGCACGAGCGCGAGCGCACCCGGCTGGCACGGGTGGTCGAGGAAAGCACCGACTTCATCGCCTTTGCGGACCTGGACGACAACCTGGTGTACCTCAATGCGGCGGGCCGCAAGCTCGTGGGCCTCGGCGGGGAGGTGCCGCACGGCCTGACCATGGCCAGACTGATCCCGCCGGAGGACGAGGCGCGGCTGCGCCGGGAGGTGTGGCCGCAGGTGCGCCTCGCGGGACACTGGGAGGGCGAGACGCGCTTCCGGCACCTCGTGAGCGGCGAGGACATCGACGTTCACCGTTCGGTGTTCGCCCTGACGGACCCCACCACCCACGAGCGTTTCGGGTACGCCACCGTCAGCCGCGACATCCGCGAGCGCAAACGCATCGAGGCCGAGCGCGGAGCGTGGCAGGCCACCCTGGAGGGCGAGGTGGCGCGGCGCACCGCTGAGCTGCAGGAGGTGAACGCCGAACTCGACGCCTTTTCCTACAGCGTATCGCACGACCTGCGCGCGCCCATCCGGCACGTGGCGGGTTTCGCTGCCATGCTCCGGCGCAACCTCGAGCGCGATCCGGCCAAGGCGGACCGTTTCCTCACCATGATCGAGGAGGCGGCCATCCGCATGAACGGCATGGTCGACGCCCTGCTGGAACTCGCGCGCCATGGCCGCCAGCCCCTGCGGGTCACGCCGGTGGACCTCGGCGAACTCGTCCGGAGCGTGCGGCTCGACCTCGATCCCGAAACCGGGGAACGTGAGGTGCTCTGGAACGTCGGCCCACTTCCCACCGTTCAGGGCGACGCGCCGCTGCTGCGGCAGGTGCTGTACAACCTGCTGTCCAATGCCCTCAAATACAGCGGGCGCGAGGCGCAGGCCCGGGTCACCGTGAGTGCCCAGCGCGCCGTCACCCCTGAGGGCCAGGGCGAATGGGCCATTCACGTGCGCGACAACGGCGTGGGTTTCGATCCGGCCCTGGCGGACAAGCTGTTTGGGGTGTTTCAGCGCCTGCATACCCCTGAGGATTTTCAGGGCACCGGCGTGGGCCTCGCGAATGTGCAGCGCATCGTGACGCGGCATGGCGGACGCGTGTGGGCCGAGTCTCAGCCCGGCGAGGGTGCCACCTTCAGCTTCAGCCTACCGGATGGAGGCGGGGCAGCCGGGGACGCCGCCCCCGATCTTTGAACTGGGTGAAAGTTTCTTCACGCAAGGAGGGGATCGCCCCCCCCATCATTCCACCGGTCCGCCTTGCACTGAAAGTGTGAAAAATTCTATAGAATGAGGTGAGCAATCTCCAGGGAAGCATCTGGAGCGCTGAATTCGGCCTACTTTCACGCTGGCTATCAGGAGAAAAACCATGACGTACCGACGCCGGACGGCCCCTCTTGCGGCCCTTTGTCTCTTCCTTACTGCGTCCCTCTCGGCCTGTGCCAATGATCCAGGCCTGAATCAGGGCCCCTCACAAAACGCGGCTGCGGCGGCAGATACCCTGGGGGCCTTCCAGCTCACCCTGGGCAACCCGGCAAGCGGCAGCCTCAGCGCGCAGGGCCTGCACCCCCAGGCCAAGCTCAAGCCGATCTTCCCCGTCGACACGGTGGACGTGCAGTCCTCGCGCTCGGGCGTCTACGATGACGACCTCGCCAACCGGCGTTACCTGTGGATTTCGTTTGACCTGACCAACGTCTCCAAGACCACCTTCAGCAACCTCTCGCTGATCGCCTACGCCCCGGCGCAGGGCAGCGTGGCCGGCACGGCCATCTCCGGGCTGATCAATCCTCAGGGCCAGCCCTACACCAACTCCATCGTGGCCCGCAACATCCGCCCCGGTGAGTGGCTGAAGACCGCGCCCACCGAGTTTTCCAGCTTCGGCTTCACGGCCCTCACGGAGGACGAGGCGCAGCGGCTCGAGGACAAGGGCCGGCAGAAGGGGCTGCTCGAGCGCGGCGACGACGTGCTGGAATACGGCTTCAACGTGCTGAACAGCGCCACAGGCAGCCAGGTGCTGCGGCCCGGCGAGAAGGGCACGCTGACCCTGGTGGTCAAGCTGCCGCTGGTGGACGAGAACACGCCCCGCGAGTTTTCCATGAACCTGCTGCTGTCGCAGTCCAACCGTGAGCGCGTGACGCGCCTGGTGGGCGAAACCACCGCGAGCGCCGCGGCGCGCGCCGCGAGCACCGGAGCCGAGGAGCTCGCCCTGATCGGCGACCTCGACAAGGACAGGGCCCCGGGTGGCCTCAAAACCGTGCGGATTCCCAACGTCCGCCTGACCACGGGGGCCAAGCCCGTCTACCTGGTTGACAACGAGCCCGAGCCGCAAGGCTGCCTGGGCGGCGTCACGCCCAACAGCCTGGGTGCGCAGGCCACCGCGACGTCACCGGGGCCCATGATCACCTTCATCACCGACGACGCGTCCAAGGCCGACAAGACCAAGCTGCTGCCCCTCTTCAAGGCCAAGGGCATCGTGGCGACGAGCGCCGTGATCAGCGGGCAGATGACCAATCCCGACCCCTATTTCCTGGGGCTGGAGGGGGTGCGCGAGCTCAAGCAGGCAGGCTGGGAGATCGTGAGCCACACGGTGAGCCACCCCGACATGACCACCCTGTCCGACGAGGACCTGCTGCGCGAGGTGCGCGACTCCAAAAAGGAGCTGGCCCTGTTCGGATTCAATACCGACACCCTGGTCTACCCCTACGGCCAGCAGGACGCGCGGGTGCGGGCCGTGGTGTGCAAGTACTTCCGCCACGGGGTGCTGGCCTGGGGTGAGGGCAACACGCTGCCCCTGACCACCAACTACCAGATTGGTCGCTACGCGCTGGGCGCGTATGCCAACGGCACCTGGGGCACGCTGGACTTCTACAAGGCCACGGTGGACCAGGCCGTCAAGAACAAGGACTGGCTGGTCTTTATGATTCATCCAGGCGACGAACTGCACACCGACCAGCAGCAGGAATACCTCAGCCAGACCATCGACTACATCAAGGGCAAGGGTGTGCCCGTGGTGACGATGGGTGAGGCGCTGCGCCGCATGGGGCGTTAAGGGCAGCGGACCTGGAGCGCGGGGAGGTGGCGAGCGACATGCTCACCACCTCCCCGCTTCTTTTGAGCCCGCCTCTTCCCGGCAAGGAGGAATCTGCGCGCTCCAAATGATCTACGGGGTGAGTTCGAGCGGGGCAAGCGGGAAACAGACTCCCGCCGTGTCAGGAGACTTCGCGCTCCGCTCCGGGCAGGGTCAGGAAGAAGGTGCTGCCCTGCCCCGGCACGCTTTCGAGCCACAGCTGACCGCCGTGGCGCTCCACGATCTTGCGGCTGACGGCCAGCCCCAGGCCAGTGCCCTCGATGTCGTCCTGGGCATGCAGGCGCTGGAACGGCACAAAGACCTGTTCGTGGTAACGCGCGTCGATGCCTACGCCGTTGTCGGCCACCGCGAAGCGCCACAGGCTGCCCTCGGGCTGGGCGGTGACGTGGACGCGCGGCGGCACTTCCGGGCGGCGGTACTTCAGCGCGTTGCCGATCAGGTTGACGAGCAACCTCGACAGCTGGCCCTCGTCGGCCTGCACCCAGGGCAGCGGGCCGGACGTGACCCAGCCGCCCGACGCTTCGAGCTCGGGCCCGAGCAGCTCCACCACCTCGCGCAGGGTATTCGCGCTGTCCACCGGTTGCGGAGGGCGCTGCTGGGTATGCACCCGCGAAAAGGCCAGCAGGTCGTCTACCAACCGCTTCATGCGCTCGCCCCCCTGCACGATGTGACTCAGGTACGTATGCCCCCGCGCGTCGAGGCGCTCCCCGTAGCGTTTTTGCAGCAGGCCGGCAAAGCTCGTCACCGCGCGCAGCGGCGTCTGGAGGTCATGGCTGGCAACGTAGGCGAACTGCTCGAGCTCCTGGTTGGAGCGGCGCAGGTTCTCGTTGGCCTCGCGCAGCGCCGCCTCGGCTTGGTAACGCTCGGTCACGTCGCGCATCGCCACGACGGCCCCCAGCGTCTGTCCTCCCTCTCCGAGGACCGGCCCCCCCACGCTCAGCACAAGGCGGGACTCGCCCTCCCGGGGGCGGACAACCATCTCCACGTCGCGAACCTGCTCGCCGCGCCACGCCCGGTAGAGCGGCACCTCTTCCATCCTCATGTGCCGGCTGCCGTCCGGGTGGTACAGGCCGTAGTGCTCGGCCCAGCGCTCGGGTGGCAGCGGCGCCAGCGGCAGGCCGTGCAGCTCTGCGGTGCTCTCGTTGAACAGGGTCAGGCGGCCGGAGGCGTCGCAGGCCACGATGCCTTCAGACAGGCTGCGCAGCACGCCCGACAGAAACACCCGTTCACGCTGCAATTCGCGCAGGGCGTCCGCCCGTTCCAGGGCCAGCCCCAGCGCGCGCGCCGTGGTCTCCAGCAAGACGCGCTCGGGGGCCGCCCAGGGCCGCACCTCGTGGGTGCCCACCACCAGCACGCCCCGCGGCTCTCCCCCCACCAGCACTGGCAGGGTGGCCGTTGCGCCGATGTCTTGCAGTTGGGCCGCAGCGGCAGGCGTCGTGCCGGGATCGTAGTGCTCCTGGTAAAAGGGCAGCCCCGTGTCGAAGGGCCGGTCCACATTGGGCGTCTCGCCGCGCGGCAAACCCAGTTCCAGGACGGGCCGGACCGCCGGATTCCTGAAGGTCCCCCGCGAGGACTGCAGCCGCCAGCGTCCCGCGTCCAACTCGTAGTAGGTGCTGACCCCCTGCGGCAGCAGGCCCACCAGAATGTCCTGCGCGCGGCCCACGAGCGCGGCCGGATCCTGTTGAGCGCTGAGGTCGCGCGACAGCTCGGCGAACGCCTCAAGCGCCTGTGTCCGCGCCGCGAGCTCGGCGGTGCGCTCAGCCACCCGGGCCTCGAGGTCCGCGCCCCGCCCCCGCGCCTGTTCGTACAGCCGGGCGTTTTCCAGCGCCAGGGCCGCCCGGCGGGCCAACTCCTGCACAAAGGGCACGTCCCCCTCGCTGAAGCTGCGCCCGGCCTGGTACAGGGCCAGGCTGAGGGTGCCCACCACCTGCCCGCGTACCGCCAGCGGCACGAGCAGCGACGAGCCGAAGCCAAAGGCGCGCAGCAGCCTGCGCTGCTCCTCGGAAATCGGCAGGGCGCCCAACATCTCGTCGGTGATGCGCGGCAACAACACCGGCACGTTCTCCCGGTAGACCCTGGAGACCGCGCCCATATCGTCTATCCGCTGCGGAAAGGCGGTCAGGTACGCCTCGGCAACCCTGCCCCTCTCCGGGTCACGGTGCGTGTAAGCCTGGGGGTGCAGGGTTCCGTCGGGCCTCAGGAGATACACCGCGCACCAGTCGGCCAGGACCGGCACGGTCAGCCGGGTCAGCCGCTGCAGGGTCTCGTCCACATCCAGGTTCTGTGCGAGCGTCTCGCCCGCGCGGGCGAGCAGCGTCAGGCGCAGCTCGGCCTCCTTGCGGGCCGTGGAGTCACTCACGGTTCCCAGCAGCCGCGCGGCCGGGTGGGAGACGTTTCCCTCGGCGCGCAGGTGGTGTTCCAGCCACACCTTGCGTCCGTCGCCCCGCAGGAAGCGGTGTTCCACCCGAAGCGTCTGCGGGCTGGCCGACTCGGCCGCCTGCGCGAACGTCGCCCGCACCTCCTCACGGTCTTCCTCGTGGACACGTTCCAGAAATGCCGTCAGGGGCAGAGGCGTTTCGGTCAGCTCCAACTGCCGCAGGGTTTCAGGCATCATGGTCAGCTGCCCGGCCGCGACGTCCAGGCTCCAACCTCCCAGACCGCTGGCCTCCTGCATCAGGCGCAGCTGTTCCCCGGCTTCCTTGAGGTCGTTGACGTCCTGAACGGTCACGAGGAGGAGCGTCGGAGGCCCCACCGGGGAGTGCAGGCGACCCCGCACCCGGCACCAGCGGTACGCTCCGCTCGCCGCGCGCAGACGCAGCTCTGCTCCGGCCACCCCGCCTGGTTCCTGGGCCCGCTCCAGCAACCGGGCCCAGGATTCGCCGTCGTCCGGGTGAACGGGAAGCGGCTCCCGCTGGTTTCCCGGCGTCTGTCCCGTCCACTCTGTAAACGCCTGGTTGACCGCCAGCGCCACGCCCTCCCGGGTACACACCAGGGCCGGCAGGGGCAGGTCATCGAGAAATTCCGGCAAACCTGCTGCAGGCGGCTCAGACACCCCGTGATGTTAACGGCTGCGGAGGACGTTGTCCTGGAGGGTGGTCCTGGGGAGGGCAGCCCGGAGCACCTTGCACCTGCCGAAAATACGTTTGAATACGTGGTAGATGTCTCCGTTGCTTCAGCGCTTCTTCCTGATGGTCCTGACCGGCAGCCTGCTCGGCGCGTGCAGTCCTTCGGCCTCACCGGCACCCCCCTCCACGCCAGCCCCAGTCACACCGCCGTCGTCGCCCGCTCCGGATCCTGCACCATCCCCCCCGCCGTCTCCTACCCCTCCCACCGCGCCGTCTCCCACACCCCCCGCTCCACCGCCTCCCACACCCCCCACCACACCGTCTCCCGTGCCGCCGGCCCCCAGTCCAGCCCCTGGGCCTGCGCATGATCCCATCCTGTTTGTGCACGGCTACAATTCCGCAGGGCTGGTCTGGCTGGTCATGGTGAACCGCTTTCGGCAGGACGGTTGGACCGACGGGGAGCTGTTTTCCTGGACGTACGACACCCATCTGTCCAACTGGGACACCGCCCGGTTGATCGCGCAGAAGGTGGACGCCATCCTCGCCCAGACGGGGGCTCGGCGGGTGGACATCGTCGCGCACTCGATGGGCAGCCTGTCCTCGCGGGCCTACCTGCGTGGGTCTAGTGGCAACCAGGTGGATGCCTGGGTCTCGCTGGCTGGGCCCAACCACGGCACGGAGGCGGCCTACAACTGCTCGGACGTGTCCTGCGCGGAGATGCGCCCGGACTCGGCCTTTCTCACCGAACTCAACGCTGGCGACGAGACGCCGGACGCGGTCCGTTACGGTACGTGGTGGTCTCCCTGCGATGAGGTCATTCGGCCGCTGGGCAGCGTGGCATTGCTGGGAGCGTTCAACACCCAGACGTCCTGCCTGTCGCACAGTCAGCTGTTGGTGGACGCCGGGGTTTATCAGCAGGTGCGCGACTTTCTGGACGGGCGCTAGTACTACAGTTGCAGTTGCTCCAGGAGCCTGTTGTTCAAGGGCTTTCTGTCACCAGTCACCTCCCGAGAATTCCCGTGTTTGAGGGACCCAATCGCCAAATGCAACTGTAGTACTAGTGGGTCACTTGCTTTGCGTATAGGCTTTTAGGGTGCCGCGTGTCCAGAAAAACCCGCTGCGTTCCCTGACCGAAGAGGAACGCGCGACCTTGGAGCGATTGAGCCGTTCGCATCACACCGCAGCGATTGTCGTCGGCCGGGCGAAGACGATTCTCGCGGTGTCGACCGGCATGGCCTATACCGAAGCGGCTCGGTTGTGCGGACGACGATCCGGTGAAGGCGTCGCGCGTCTGGTCTCCCGCTTCAATCAACACGGGTTAAAAGCACTCGAAACACGTCCAGGTGGGCGTCCTCCCGTCGTCTACGGTTCCGCTCAGCGGAACCGTATCTTAGAGACAGCGCGTCGTACCCCCGATCGGGAGCAAGACGGCACGGCCACCTGGTCTCTGGTGACCCTGCAAAAGGTGCTGCGTCGTGAACCCGGATTTGAACGCTTGAGCACGTTCACCATCTTGGGTGTCTTACACGAAGCCGGGCTGACCTGGCAGCGGGACCGAACCTGGTGCGAAACGGGAAAGGCCAGACGACAACGCAAAACAGGCGTCGTCATCGTACAGGACCCAGATACCGAGGCCAAAAAAAACTGATCGAACGCGCATACCTTGAAGGGGAACAAGGTGGCCTGGCGGTGTGGGTCGAAGACGAAGCCGGACCCTACCAGGCCATTTTCCAGCCTGGGAGCGCCTGGCAACCTGCAGGACAACCGACGCGTCTCCCACACGAGGATGTCCGCGCAGGGACGGCGAAGTTGCTGACCCTCTTTCATCCTGCCAGCGGTCAGGTCCGTGTTCGTGGAGTGACCAGCTGTACGAATGCGGTGCTTCACCCTTGGCTGCGACAGACCCTCTCCGAAGTACTCCAACCCCTGCCGGGGGCAACACCGTTGCCACCGGCAGACAACCGTGCCGCGTGGGAAAGGTGGCAGGAAGGACTGTGCGTCAAGTTCACGCTGCTCGACACCTTGCCGCCTCTTCGCATGTTGCTGATCCTCGACAATCTCATCGGACATAAGACGCCAGCACTGGTGTGTTGGTTGATGGAGCAGGGCATCATGCCGCTGTACACCCCTGTGGCCGGGAGTTGGCTCAATATGGCGGAGTCGATTCAGCGCATCTTGGTTCGTCGTGCGTTGGCAGGTCAATGTCCGAGTAGCCCAACTCAAATCATCCAGTGGTTGGAGAGGGCGGCTCGAGGATGGAATGCGCACCCGAACCCGTTCGTTTGGGGAGGAAAAAGAAGGGCTCGCCGTCAGCGAGCCTATGCGAGGCGACATCCTCTGGGTGGGTCTGGCGCGACGACCCTTCAGGTCGTCCAGTGAATACCTACAATCATGCCAAGTGACCCACTAGCAGGACTTCGTCACTCTCCTGAGAGCTCATGGGGGTGCTCCCCGCACCTGTTCCCCGCAGTGTGGGCACCGACCCAGCCGGACCTCTTCAAGGGTCCGGCTCGCCTCT
This sequence comes from Deinococcus hopiensis KR-140, assembly GCF_900176165.1. Lineage (NCBI taxonomy): Bacteria > Thermotogati > Deinococcota > Deinococci > Deinococcales > Deinococcaceae > Deinococcus > Deinococcus hopiensis. The sequence continues at coordinate 310,142 of NZ_FWWU01000004.1, read as the reverse complement.
CGTCGTGCCTGCGGCAGGGTGATGACCTGCGCGGTACCGCAGGTAGCGGCACGTACGGTTTGCAAAAACAGCATCGTCAACATCACCAACGCCACGTGGTGGGTCAACTGACATCTTGCAGTTTAGGTGGAGGACGTCAGAAGTGCGTGCTGGAAGGCATCAATAGCATCAAGTTCGAGTTGGAGGGCTCTACGACGCACTTCGGAGACGAACGAGAACCGTACGGTACTCGCCAGGTCGCCCCAGTCCGGCCACGAGTGCGGCACACTCACAGGCAGGTCGAGGTTCTGAACATGGCACAAGAGAAAAGCCATGCCTGATAAGCACCACCAGCGCAGCACGCCCTGCTTGCTGTGCTGGGCGAAGCGTTCAAGCCCAAAACGTCCCTTGACCGTCTTGAAAAAGGCTTCGATCCGCCACCGGCGTTTCCCCACCCGTGCCAGGTACTTGCCGCCCAAGTCGAGATTCGACATGACAAAGCGTTGCTCCGGCTCCTTGTTTCGGTACAGCCAGACCCAGGAGACACACATCGCCTGGTCAAGCCCACAGGGCTTGACCAGGCTCCCCCGTACCATCAGGTCGCGGAGCTGGCGGCTATCTTCGAGCTTGCGGGTACAACGCACGCCCACGACGATGTCCAACCCCCGAGTCAGCACGCCTTGGATGAATTCGGCACTCTCAAAGCCCCCGTCTGCGTGCAGACGAGGCCGACGTTTCCCCTTCAGCAACGTGGCAGGGACTGTTCGGAGCAACTTCAGGGCGAGTTGTGCGGGGGAAGGGGATCCCTTCCCCCGCCAGACTTGAAAAGCCCAGGGGAGACGAAGCTCCCCACAGCACAGGTACAACACCACCAAGTGAACGCCGTGGACGCTGTGGTAGGTGTGGACCCAATCGGCAAGTTCAACGAACTTGCCGGTCTTTTCCAGACTGGTGAGATCCACCAGCAGTTCCAGCCGGGGGCGCTGATGGGGTTGCTGTCGCCATAGGTCCTGCAACGTCTCTAGAGCGTGCTGACGCATGACTCGGCACAGCTGACGGGTGTTCCAATTCGCATGGTTGAGAAAACGGCTGAGGGCCGAGGGGGATTTGACGGTGGCGCGTTCCGGCAGAGGTCTGCCGGAACCATCCAACAACAGGTCCAGGAAGACTTCAAACGATTCCCGGTGCTGCTTGCGGGCAAAGCAGCGCAGGATGTCAGAATACAGACGTCTGGAACGCGGTTCTTTTGGGTTCACACCCCACTATGGGGCCAAAAGCCCGTTCCAGACGACCTTTTCTAAAAGTGCAAGATGTCAGTCAAGCCCCGCCAGGACCGTCCCTCGAAGTGATCCAGCCCCAATTCCTCTTTGGCTTGCTCGTGCAGGGTGGTCGCAGGACCAGCGGGCCTTGATGTCTCGCACGATCTGCGCTTTGGACGCGTTTGCCGGGTGACTGGTGACGTCGTACTTGACCTCGCCACCCCGCCGCTTCTCCCCGACCACCCACACCAGTTCGCCGGGTAGATGACGTCCCCGTGCATCCTCGACACCGTCAGCAATGCGTGCTCGCACAACGAGCCAGCGCGACTTCTTACCGCCTTTCACGGTGTGCCAGTGGTGCGGCGGTAAGGCATGCAGCACGTCCCTGACGGGACGTGCCTGTTCACTCGGCACCGGATGCTTGCTGGGTCGCCCCTTCCCCTTGGCTTTCGGCGGCGGGTCGTGTACGGTCACGTGCTCGCCGAACACCTTCTGGTGACCGACGACTCCGCCAGCCCAGGTAAGGCCCCGGGTGGTGAGCGCGCGGCGGAACTCTTCGCTCACGCCGTACCCAGCATCAGCCAGCACGATGCGGAATGTCACACCCTGTGCTCGCACGCGGTCGAGTTCTTCCAAGGCGAGATCGCCCTTCGACTTGTACATTTGGAGGTCCTCAGGCACGCCTGCCAGGCAGCAACGCTCTGGATCGTCAGTCCAGCTCTTGGGGAGGAACAGCCGCATCCCGAGCGGCGCGAACACGCGCTGATCGGCGAGGGTGAGGGTAACGAGAGCTTGGCAGTTGGCGAGTTTTCCGAGCGCACCACAGTACTGGTGAGCGACGCCGACGCTGTGCTCGCCACTCTTAGGCAGGGCAGTGTCATCAATGATCAGCACGCCGTTCTGACCACCACACAGGGATTGAGCGCGTTCAGCGAACAGGCGTTCGAGCGGGTCCGTGTCCCAAGGGCTGACGTTCAGGAAGTGGTGGAGGCGTTGATACGCCAGCCCGAGGTACTCGGCGATGGGTTCAGTGCTCTTCCGTTCCAGTGGAGCGAGGAGGCCGCGGATGTATCTGGGGAGGCAAGCGCGCTGCTTGGGGTGGTCAAGGGTTTTCAGACAGGGAGACAGAAAGTTGGAGAACGACCGCTGCCAATTGTGTGGGACAGGCATACCTACAAAGATCGGTCACCACAGCAAGGGGCGGCTGAGCGCCGCCCCAGAGTGACAAAGTCCTGCTACAGGTTCTGAGAATAAAAGCTTCTCTCCCTGGTTTCTCTAGCGAAGGACCTCACCCATTCTGGAGCAGACGCCTTATTTCCAGGGAAGAAAAATTCCTTGAAATCCCCCATTTCCTGAGCCGAAAAGTGCCGGCCCGGAACGGGAAGTGGCAGACCATACCCTGCGCTCAGGAAGAGGGAAGGAAGCCAGACAACCGGCGAACCGGGAGGAGAAACCCGAAGGCTAGATACTTCGGAAGCATCTGGTTTGACAGGAAAATGCGGTCGACAACTTCGGCAAGACAGGCACGTTCCAACTGAAGTGGCCGAAGGAGAACCGAGAGAAAAGGAGAGCAGAATCACGCTGGAAAGGCCGGAGCAGGAAGGCCTTCTCTGACAACGAGCGAAGCGAAAAAACGCCCTGAAACTCTCCAGCGTGCGAAGCTTAAAGTCCCTCGCGCTCGCCATTCATAGGCTATCAAGCGGAGAGGTCAGCTTCTCCGTTGACGACGCTTAAATGAGCGCGGCAAGACCACCAGACTTGAAGGAAAGGAGAGGAATTCGCCGTTTTTCCCGGTGGAAATCTGCCTTCCATTTGCCCAAGAATGAGGTACGTTTTTCACCCAAGCTGTCTCGAATTGCCTCCGCAAAAGGAGTCTGACGTGCGAGGTTAAGCAACCAATTGTGGCGAGAGATTCTGCTTGCCGAATGGTGGAAGTAGAGAAGAAATCAGCAGGACTGTAATGCCTACAGACCGCCCTTTCGAGGGCGAATTCTTTGACGAAGCGAGCTTCCCAGGGAACGGGCAAGCAGGAAACAAGATCGGGAGCGGAGGAGGAACCACCCCTTCTCAACGCACCAGCGAGACGCGTGTGGTGCTCCTGACGCTCAGGACGATCAGCGCATCGCCGTGGAGTTGGGCGCATGCAGCTCCTCCTAAACGTCGCTCCGAATACGGAGACCTAGGAGGCGGAACACCGCAGAGGGTTGCGGTATGAGGAGCCGGAGGCGGTGGTCTTTGAGCAGGGTGATGTGGCGCGATCAATCGAGTTCAACAACGGTTCGTACACCATGTCGTTGGCCAACAACAAACTCTCGACGTTCCGCGAGCTAGGGTCTTCCGGAGCGGTCTGAGGCGTCTCAAATCCACCGCCCAAAAGGGGCTTGGCGCGCGAAGTCAGCGACCACTTGTGCCCCGAGATCTTGCTCGCCGAATGGTGGAAGTGGAGAGAGATTCAAGGAGAAAACGTAAGACCTGGCCGCTCTTTCAGAGGGTTTTTTTCAGGTCGAAGAGAGATTGAGAAGGGGAAAAGTTTGTCACGAAGCCACTGAAATCGCTCAGGTTGAAGGTGAAAATGTGGGGGCTGTGACGTGCAAAGAGACATCAAAAAGTTGGCCTTAAGGTGGTGATTGCGCTACACCGGAAGATACAAGAAGCAGTCTTTTGAGCTGTGGGTAACCCATACGGCTACCCAGACATATAGAAGTATTTCCAAATTTGCTCCTTTTTCAAAGTACGACCTATAGAAGTATTTCGGGAAGCCTGGGTAGGCAAAAGTGAGACCTATAGAAGTATCTCGTTTGCAGACCCCGGCGAAAAACCTAGACCTGTAGAAGTATTTCGGATATACTCGTAATAACCAGGCGGATTTGTCTCCCGTTTCCCGAGACTCTCTCACGGAGGGGCCCCGCCCCACTCCTGCTCCGGCCTCTGTGTGCAGTCCTGGGGTGGGACCCCCGCGATAGGCCCAAAGGTGGGCGGGACTCAAAAGATTTCATCTCACAGAACGCGGATGAAGGACGCAGCATGAAGACGATGCTGAAGCCGAGCGTAAGTGGTCGGGGCAAACTGTTTTTTCTGGACCAGGAGTTCTGCCTGGTGGTGAGTCTGAAGGCAAGCGCGAGCGGGTCTTGTTCCTGCGTGACGGAGCGCAAGCGATGCGCTCGTCCGGCGACGTGGGCTTCAAGGTTCAACGCGAGTTGGGACAGGGCCGGGACGCCTTCGTGTTCCCCGGTTTCGTGGGAGACAAGGTCGAAGTTGCGGAGGCGGAACTGCACGTTCGCCCGTCGATCATTGGCAAGACCGAAGCGGCACTCAAGTCCATGTCCGCAGCGATGACGAGTCGCTTGGAAGACCTCGCACGCAAGGCAGTGGAAGTGACGCTCAACCGCTTGATCCTGGTGGCGGAGACGGACCTGAATCAAGCGGTGGCTGCTCGCAAGGAAGAAGCGGCGGCGAAAGACAGCAGCGCTTGGTGGCTCGCCTGCTTGGACCAAAAGGAGCGGGACGCGCGCCTTCACCTCGCGGACCTGCAAGCGAAACGCCAGGCATTGACGCCGGCGGCGGAGATGGCCGGAGGGCGAAGCCACGGTCGGCCAGGAGAAGTGGGAGAAGGAGGGACAGACGCGCACGAGGGTTCGCCTGCCCACCCTGCGCTACGAGAAGCTGGATGGTGACTTCGCCACGTTGGCCGACCGGAGCGATGGATAGCGCTTAACTCAGGGCATCAATCATGCGTTGCTGGGTGGCAACTTGGTCGCCACACCGGGACTGCGTTATACGCCCAGCGGCGATGCGGTCGTTGAACTTCTCGTTCGGTTAGGACGGAAAAGTTCAACGACCGTCAGGGTCGGCCTCAGGAGCGCACGTCGTTCATAGGGGTCACGGTGTGGAAAGACCTGGCTGTCCTGGTCGCCGAACTGAAGGCGCGTGAGTTCTGGCGGTAATGCTCCAAGAAATCCTTCCAAAATCACGCGCCCACTTGCGAGGGGTGAGCACACTGGAGGGAAAGTATGGGCAAGCAACGGAAAAGCTGGGCAACGGACACGAAAGCGCAGATTGTTCTGGCTGTTCTCGGCAGGCAACTGCACGACAGCACGGCGTCAACGAGAGCCGTGATTCACGGCTGGAAAGCACAGTTCCTCGAGGCGGGCACGCCCCGCCTCGCTGGAGAGCGCCAGGAGGACCGGCACACGGAGTTGGAACGCGAGAATGAACGCCTGAAGGTGGTCGAGAGGACATTGATCGTATTTGGGCGACATGGAAGCGGTCCTTCCTGCCACGGGGCAAAGAGGGATCAAGGAGTACAGAACTTCGGGGAAGGAAGGAGAGGAGCCTTTATGGGTCCCCACGCTTCACCTCTGTAATCGAAGGCCTGCCCAGTGGAGAGCGAGAGGTGCAGACTGGCCCCCGTGATGTCCTCCCGCTCTCCCGGCCCGCCACCGAGTTCGGCCCCCGCTTCCCTGCAGGTCCGGACGGCGGACTTCCGCAACACGCTGGCCCTGGTGTGGCAGGCCAGTCCGCGCCACGCCGCCACCTTCGTGCTGACGAGCTTGCTGTCGTCCATCCTGCCCGCCGCCACGCTGTGGGTAGGCAAACTGCTACTCGACGCCGTGGCCCACGCGGGAGCGGGCGGCGCGAGCTACACGCGGCTGCTGCAACTGCTGGGACTTCAGGTGGGGCTCACCGTCGTGGGCGGCCTGCTGTCCACGGTGCAGGGTGCAGCGCGCGAACTGCTGGGCGACGCGCTGCAGCACCGGACCAGCCGCTCGATTCTGGAAAAGGCCTCGGGCCTGCCGGTGGAGGCCTTCGAACGCGCCGAGACCTACGATCAGTTGCAGCAGGCCTACCGGGAGGTCGGGTCGCGACCCCTCGGCGTGGCGACGCAGCTTGTGGGGCTGGCCTCGGCGCTCGTCACGCTGGCCTCGGTGGGGGCGCTGCTCGCGCGGCTGGGGTGGGCGGTCCTGCCCCTGGTGCTGCTCGCCGCGCTACCCGGCGTATGGGTGAGCAACAAGTTCGGCGTGGAGGGCTACCGGATGCTGCGTCGCCAGACCCACGACGCGAGGGTGCAGAACTACCTCGGCAGCGTGCTGACGAGCGACGCGCTGGTCAAGGAGGTGCGGCTGTTCGGCTTCGAGCCTTACCTGCTCTCACGCTGGCGCGAATATTACCTGGGGTTTCGGCGGCAGCTGGAGGACGTGGTGCGGCGGCGTTCGGGCTGGACCTTCGCTGCGGCGCTGTTCTCGGCCCTGCTGGTGGGGCTGGCCTCAGCGCTGGTGTTGCGCCGGGCAGCGGGTGGTGGCCTCACGGTCGGTGACTTCAGCCTGTTCGTGCTGGGCCTCGCTCAGGTTCAAGGACAGGTGGGCAACGTGTTGAACGGGGTCAGCGGCATCTACCAAAACCTGCTGTACATGCGAAACCTCTTCGGCTTTCTGGAATTGCCTGCCCGTGACCTGAACTCGGGTGAGGAGTGGCAGGGGCCCATCCACTCCATCGAGTTTCAGGACGTCGGTTTCCGCTATCCCCTTACCGAGCGAGATGTGCTGCGCGGGGTGAGTTTCCGGGTGGAACGCGGCCAGGCCCTCGCGCTCGTGGGCGAGAACGGGGCCGGCAAGACCACCCTCGTCAAGCTGCTCACCCGTCTGTTCGAGCCGACGGGCGGTCGCATCCTGCTCAACGGCCAGGACGCCGCGCTCTTCTCGCCCCGCAGCGTGCAGCGCGAAATGAGCAGCATCTTCCAGGACTTCGGGCAATACCAGATGAGTGCTGGGGAGAACGTCGCCGTGGCCCAGACGGGACGCATGGACGACGAACCCGGCATAGGGCAGGCGGTGGACCGCGCTGGAGCCGCCTTTGTGGAGACGCTGCCCGAGGGCCTGCAAACTCCGCTCGGCCGCCTGTTTCAGGGCGGACAGCAACTGTCCGGCGGTCAGTGGCAGCGCCTGGCCCTGGCCCGGCTGTACTTCCGCGGCGCCTCGGTCCTCGTGTTTGACGAGCCCACCGCGGCCCTTGACGCCCGAGCCGAGTTTGACACCATTGAGGCGCTTCGGCGCGAGACGCGCGACCGCATCACCGTCCTGATCTCGCACCGCTTCTCCACTGTGCGTCTCGCCGACCGAATCGTGGTGCTGGAGGGCGGCAAGATCACCGAATCGGGCACCCACGGTGAGCTGCTCGCGTTGGGCGGGCGTTACGCGCAACTGTACGAATTGCAGGCGCGCGGCTACGCGGAGGAGGAGCGGCAGAAGGCGGAAGGCTGAGACGGGTTCACCTTTCGAGAAGCTTTTCAAGAGCACGCCGAGCACGTTGCACCGAAAAGCTCGAACGTGAGGGGCAACGTACTTTCTCCGCTGCTCGCTCTGTCCGTACAAGATCAACGGCGGTGTCCTGAACTGTCCAGGACCTGACCCACCCACTCTCCCTTGCGCAGCCTACGAATGCCAGGCGGGCGTGTGGCAGCGTGGGTAGGTGAGGGGTGGGTTCATCCCCTGGCTGGGCCTCGCCCAGGGGTGGGTGACCCGAACTTTGCCCTTTTCCATAGGGCTGCACCTATCAAATTGAGGCTGTGGAGCGTTTCTGGGAGAACCCAGGCATTGGCGGCAGGAGGCAAGTCACATCAAGTGGTGCGATGCTCTTGGACATGGCAGTTGGGCGAGGCGAGGCGGCACGGGCGGGCGGTGGAGCAGAGGGCCAGGTCCCCGTTCACAGTGGGGGCGTACGCCCAGCTCTGCTGACACGGCCCCGCCTGCTGCAGGCCATTCTGGGTGAAGAGACGCCCCGTGTAACCCTCCTGATCGCTCCCTCCGGCTACGGCAAGAGCGTGCTTCTGGGGCAGGCCGGCGCGCAGGTTCCCGCCCACGTGGCGGTGGACCTGCGGGAAACAGGCGGGCAGGTGGACGCCCTCGTTCAGGCGTTGATCGCGGGTATCCAGGCGCTCAATCCGGCCTTGGCCGAGTCGCTCCAGGAGACGCAGGAGGGTGACCGGCTGACGCCCCAGCGCGCGGCGGCGATGCTCGCTTCCCTGCCCCCCACGCTGCTGACCGTGGACCACGCCGAGCGCCTCGGACCAGATGGTGAGGCGTGGCTGCTCGGCCTCGTACGCCACCTGCCTGCGCCACACCGCGCCCTGGTTGCAGCGCGCACGCTGAGCACCTTCGAGGTGCCGTACCTCGTCGCTACGGGAACCGCCGGGCGATTGGGCCCCGAGCAGCTCGCCCTGCAGTCTGAGGAACTCGCGGCGCTAGGCCTGCGCCCGGAGGACCAGATAGGGGTCTGTTCCGGAAGAGCAGTGCCGATCATGCTCTACTATGGGACTGATATTTTTACATTGTGAAACAGAAGCGCATGTTGGTTACTGGCGGAGCAGGTTTTATTGGAAGTCATGTGGTGGAGCGCGCCTTAGCTGGAGGCTGGGAAGTGGCTGCCTTAGACAATCTGTCCAGTGGTAAGCGCGAGAACTTGCCCTTGGGGGTTTCGTTATATGAGATCGATGTACGAAACCCAGGCGCGGTGAGCGCTGCCTTTCAGGAATTCCAGCCAGTGGTCGTCAGTCATCAGGCAGCGCAGGCGAGCGTGAGCGTCAGTGTTCGTGAGCCGGTCCTTGACGCCGAAATCAACATTATCGGCGGAATAAATGTGCTGCGAGCGTCCCTGGAAGTGGGGACCCAGCGGATCGTGTTCGCCTCAACCGGTGGGGCCATCTACGGTGAAGTGCCAGTGGGGGCAGCCGATGAAACTGCGGCAGCCCGTCCCTACAGTCCTTACGCCACGAGTAAGCTGTCCTTTGAGTACTACCTGGAGACGTTCCGCCAGCAGTTCGGGTTGGATTACGTGTCGCTGAGGTATGCCAACGTCTATGGCCCACGCCAGAATCCACATGGCGAGGCGGGCGTCGTGGCCATCTTCGCGGACCGCCTGCTGGCTGGACAGCCGATTAACATCAATGCCATGAAGGAGGTTGGCGACGACGGGTGCGTTCGCGACTACGTCTATGCGGGAGACGTCGCGGAAGCCAATTTGGCTGCGGCGGAAGGCCGGACTCCACGTCTACTGAACATCGGTACGGGGAAGGCCACAACCACCCGGGAGCTGGCGGAGCAACTCGCGTCGGCGCTTGGGGTACAGGCGGAACTGCAGGCTGCGCCTCCTCGCGTCGGAGACCTTCAGCGCTCAGTACTGGATGTCCAGCAGGCTGAAGGTGTGCTCGGACAACCCCTCACCCTGAAGGAAGGGTTGCGGCGGACGGCGGAATGGGCAAGGTCGCGTCGTTGATGGGACCTGGGGGGTAGTGAGTCGACTGCTCAGGGCAGCGATCAGTAGTTCGGCAGCGCTGCTGAAGAGCGACTGCATGTTGTGATGTTCAGCTAGCCAGTACCGAGTGGTACCCAGGGCCTCCACATGTTGGGCGAGAGCTACCATGGCCTAAATAGCCTCAGCACTGCTCTGTTTGGAGGAGAGGGAACCACATCGAGAACCGAAAGCAGGGGAGACACCATGACCGTAGTCTGCGCCTCCCCGTGGGGTTCTTTTTGCTCAAAGAGACGTTTTCTAGCGCAGCAGTGACGCACCCCCGTCCACATAAATGTCCACGCCAGATACGTGGCGGCTGAGGTCCGAGGCTAGGAACAGGCAGGTGTCGGCGACGTCCACCGGCTCACCCTGACCCTCGTTCAGGGCGGGGCTGCCCTCGGGCAATTCGACCTCGATCCCGAGCTTTTCGGTGTCGCGGTGCTCGGTGCGCTGCTCGATGTTGGTGTGGATCGCTCCAGGGCACACCGCGTTACAGCGGATGTTGTCTCGGCCGAGTTCCAGCGCGATCATCTTCATAAATGCGACCTGCCCGGCCTTGGAGGTGCTGTAGGCGCTCGCACCAGGGCTAGAGAAGGTGCGGTTACCGTTGACGCTGCT
>NZ_FWWU01000003.1:280000-330958 GCF_900176165.1 Deinococcus hopiensis KR-140 | reverse complement strand
GGAGAAGCAGGTGCTTTACTGTGAGGAGAAGCTCACATTCTTCTTTAAAAGGCTTTATCTTCCCAGGTATGGCACTGCCGCAGCACTTTCTGCTTGTTGACGACAACGTGGGGGATCAACTGCTGGCCGAGGAAGCCTTTCATCACCTCTGTCCAGACTGTACGCTCACGTGCGTCAGCAGTGGTGAAGTGGCTCTGGAGCTGCTGCGCTCCCGGGCAGTGCAGCCTGAAGTCATTTTGCTGGACGTCAACATGCCAGGCCTGTCGGGGTTCGACGTCTTGCAGGCGCTGAAGGCTGACCCTGAGCTCGCTGTTTTGCCGGTGATTATGCTGTCCACCTCCAAGGCCAAGGGGGATGTGGAGGCGGCCTATACGCTGCATGCCAGCTCCTACATCGTCAAGGCCCACGACTTCGACGCCTTCTTGAAACAAATCGACACCTTTTTGGCCTACTGGCGCAGCGCGCAACTGACCCGGCAGTAGCTCCTCCCCGGAGCCTGCTGACGTGGGAGAAGGCGGTGGGGTGAGGGGCGCGAGGCGGAGAAGAGCGGCGGCCTTGATTTTCCCTACAGGATGGGCCCAAAAAGGGGAACTCCCGTTCGAGAGCCTCGGTCAGCTACGGATGGGAAGGTTGCCAGCACAGCAGTTCGCGCGTCCGTGTGCAAGACGCAGAGGGGTCGGCGGCGAGAAAGCGGGACTGACAGCCGAAATACTCGGTGGCCTCCCACTGGGGGACCGAGACGGCCGTCAGCCCCAGGTGTCGCCCGGTAATCTCTGCGGTGACGCGGACCAGCACGCCCTCCCCGGCGGTTCCGCGCAGGACTGGGCCTGCGGGGGCCCTCTCCAGCGCGAGACGAAAGAGACGGGCCGCATCCAGCCGGTAAATTGCCGCTGGAGGGCCGCCCTGGCTGAGGCGATGCGGGGATAGGCCAGCGCAGGGGCCCCGGTCCCGTTCGGCTGCACGTTCGAGGGAGAGCCCAGCGAGCCGGGAAGCGATGAGCAGAGGTTGCCCGGCGCCTTCCATTCCAGCGCAGCCCCAGAGCCTGGATGGCCTGCAGCTCTGTTCTCTCGGGCGGCGAGAAGGCGCGGACGTACGCGAGGTGCACCACGCCCTCCGCCGCTGCCGCACCCCACCTTGCAGGCGGTCCAAGTCCGTCAGGTTGCCGCCGGTATGCCCACGGCCGCCGCAGCGTTGAGGGTCTCCGATGAGGCTTTCGAACGGGCCCGGCCGGTGACCTCGTGGCCAGCGCGAAGAAGTTCGGGAACCACCGCGGAGCCGATGAATACGGACGCGCCGGAGCTGTGGGTCTACCGGAGAGCAAGCGGCCGTGGAGACTGCGGTGAGGCCGGGCATCAATACAAACGTCACAGAGGAGGATAACGGGACGGTGGAAACGGTGTGGGGGGGTTTTCACGGTGGAGGCGTAAACGGTCCACCCCAGGTGGCGGACAGCGGTGCATCCTCTCCCATGGATTCTCTTGCAACAAAACTTGACACTTTGTGGATTTTATGGTGATGTAGAGGGGCTTCGAAAATCTACCGTGAGCCACGCTCTGCTCCTCCTTTCACGTGCCAGGCGCGAAATGCCAGTGGCAGGAGCGTGCCTGATTGCGCCCTCTTCTAAAATCCCTCCTGGCCGGAGTCCCCATGCCCAGAGTCATCGCCGCGCTGAGTCTGTCCTTGCCCCTGTTGCTGGCTGCCTGCGGAACGGTTTCCTCGCCGCCCGTTTCCACCTCATCTGTGCCTGTCGTGTCGGCCCCCGCCTCGCAGGGCCAGCCGCAGCCCCGGTTGACCCCGCAGGGCCAGACGAGTATTCGCAACGCGGATCCCAGCGTCATTCGGGTGGGCAGTACCTTCTACTCGGTGGAATCGGATGGCAACAACATCTACTCGCGCGCGGCGAGCAGCCTGGACGCCCTGGGAGGCGCGGGACGGACGCTCATCTGGTCCAGCCCGAAAAACATGCCCAACGTCTGGGCCCCCGAGCTGGTGCGCGATCCGGGTACGGGCCGCTACTACGTGTATTTCGCCTCGGGGGATGGGGGCGGTGGGCAGCGCATGTACGTCTCGGAATCGGGCAGCCCCGGCAGTGGCTACAGCAACCCGGCGCGCATGTACCTTCCCGACGACAAGTGGGCCATCGATGGCAGCGCGTTCTTTTTCAACAATACCCGCTGGTTCGTCTGGTCCGGCTGGGCTGGGGACACGAACGTCGAGCAAAACCTCTATATCGCCAGCATGAGCAGCCCCACGGCCACGACCGGATCCCGCTACGTCATTTCGCAGCCGCGCGAGGGCTGGGAGCGGGTGGTGGGCAATCCCTACATCAATGAGGGGCCCGAACCCATCAAGGATCCGAACGGGCAACTGCACGTCATCTATTCAGCCAACGGCAGCTGGAGCGATCAGTACTGCCTGGCGGACCTCCGCCTGCGCGCGGGGGGCACCCCAACCAACGTGTGGGACTGGTACAAGTCGAACGGCTGCCTGTTTGGCTCCAACCGCAACACGCTGATGTCTGGCTGGGACCCCACCCTATACGTCAACGGCCCGGGCCACCACAGCTTCGCGCTGCTCAACGGCGACATCGGCACCAGCCCGCCTTCGGGGTCCAGATTTCCGATGATGTACCACGCCGTTCCGAAGGGCACGGCCTACAGCTGGGGCAACCGCATCTGGTACAGCGGCTCCTTTATGTGGTGGGGCAACACCACCTACTCGCGCACCTGCTGCAGCGGTCCGAACACCGACACGGGCTGGAGCCTGAAATTCTTCGAGTAAAGGCGGCCCAGGAGCGGTGACAGCTCGGAAGCAGGGTGGAAGAGGCGAGGGCAAGAGGCACCGAAAAGAACTCCTTTTCGGTGCCTCCGCTCTGTGTGGTGCCGGATCGAGAAGCCAGGCGCTGCCCGCCCCCTTCAGGGTTGCCAGTTCCCGCCGTTGTAGTTCACTGGGCCACTGCCCGGGACTGCGTAGGTGCGGTTGCTCCCACCTTCCCAGGTCACGCCCGCCCCATTGTCGCCCGGCTTCTTGATGAACTTGAATTGCAGGGCCGCACCGGGCGTCAGGCTCACCGTGGTCTTCCAGGTGCAGACGCTGCCTGAGCAACCCGAGGGCGTCATGTTCAGCGCGCTCGCCACGTTCCAGCTGCCCAACTCGGCGGTATTTCCGCTGAGGTAGACGCCCTGCCCGTAAAAGGTGCTGGCGCTGACCTGGAACGTGACGCTGGTGCCTCCGCCACCCGTTCCGCTGCTGCCCGCTACGTAGATGCCCATGCTGCCCGCGGGCAGGGTCACGGGCAGTTTGCCGTTTGTCACCGTCGCGCTCGGGGGTGCGCCCAGGCCGAGTTTGTCGGTGAAGGCGGTGCCGTTCGTCAAGGCGGCCTTGTCGGTGGAGCTGATGCCCGCATTGCCCTGAATGTCGAGGTTCACTGCGGCGCTGCTCGTGGACGTGTTCATCACCACGATAACGCGGCTCGCGCTGCTGCCCCGGTAGAAGGCGTACACATTTTGCCCGCCGTTGGGCCGCCACATCTCTGCGTAGCTTCCCTTCCACAGTGCCTCATTGCTCTGGCGAATGCCCGTCACCTTCTGCACGTAGTCGTAGGTGGTCTTGGGCGTGCCGCCCCCCCCCAGGAAGCCGCTGTAGGTGGCGTTGCGCCCGGCGTCGGTCCAGGCCCAGCCCGGCATGTCGTGGCGGTTGTCGGGGTCTGGGCCACCGTACATGCCGAGTTCGTCGCCGTAGTACAGCTGCGGAATGCCGGGCACAGTCATCAGCGTGGCCAGGGCCAGCTGATACCGCTTGCGAATCTCGGTTTCGGCCACACCCGAGCCGGGCTCGTTGACAAAGCGCTGCACGTCGTGGTTGTCCAGCAGGTTCACCATCAACAGGGCGCGGCTGAGGCCCAGGTTGCCCACATAGTCCTGCACGCTGCTCGCCACGCTGTCCAGGCTCCCGGCCTTGGCGATGCCGTTCACAAGGGATGTGCGCAGCGGGAAGTTGAACAGCGAGTCGAAGCCCGCGTCGAGATAGGGTTTGAGCGCTGCCGAGCCGCTGTCGTTAAAGACCTCGCCCAGCAAGAAGGTACTGGGGCGGGCAGCGAGCACACCGGGCACCCAGGAGTTCTGCCAGTAGGTGGTCGGCACGTGCTTGACCGTATCCATGCGGATGGCGTCGATGGCGTAGTTCGAGGTCCAGGTCTTGCTGACGTTGGTGAGGTAAGCCGCAACGTTGGTGTTTTCCTGCGCGAAGTCGGGCAGCCCGGCCAGCGGGCAGGTCACGTCTTTGCCCGTGCAGTTCGTGTGGAACCAGTCGGGATGCTGCGCGTGAATGCGCGCCCCGTACCCCGCGTGGTTCACCACCATGTCCATCATGAACTTCATGCCGCTCGCGTGCAGGTCCGAGATCAGCCCGTTCAGATCGGCGCTTGTGCCCAGCTTGGGCTCGATGGACTGATCATCGGGATCCGTGTAGTCGGCCCAGTAGCCGTGGTAGCCGCAGGCGGCGCTGCTCGTGCCTGCGTTGACCTCGCCCACCTGTTTGTAGACCGGCGTGGACCACAACGTGCTCGCGCCCATGCCCCTGACGTAGCCGAGTTTGGAGCGCAGTCCAGCAAGGTCACCGCCGTGAAATTTGGTGGCGCTGGCCGTGTTCAAGCAGTTGGGCTGCCCCGCGTTGTCATTGGAAGAGTTTCCATTCGCGAAACGGTCTGGCAGTGTCAGGTAGATCACCTGTTGCCTCCAGGTGTCAATGTTGGTTCCACTGATCGCCTGGGACGAAAGTTCCGAAGAGGTCTTTGTCGAAGTCGCTGTCGGTGTGTTGGAATTGCTTCCACACGAAGCGAGAACAAGACTGAGGGCCAGCAGGCTGCCGAACTGACGTCGCAACATACGCCTCCCACATGCACGATTTGCATGTCCTTTGGTTTTTGAAACGGTTCCATCTTAAGCAGCGCTGACAGAGTTCTGACAGTCCTGTCTAGGCCACTCCTCCTTTCTCTGGCGCAAATGTGGTGCGTGGCTTGATTTAGGCATGAACATAGCTGGCTTCTGATGATTTTGATTTCTGTATAAGGAGAATGCTGGCCTAATGGGTAGAAATGCTACTCCGAGAAACAGAGAACTGGCGTATGGCAGTAGAAAAAGAGTTGATTACGTGGTGAGCAGAATCTTTCTATCTGGGTCTGTCCTGCGTGGGTGCGTGGAGCGTCTTTCGTTTTGACGACGCTTCACCCCGCCGACCGAAAGTCTATTTTCCCGGAAGTCGGGCGCCGACGCCTCCTCCATAAACCTGCACCGCGTTGCACCACCAGTGCCGGTTTTTCGGCCGCATCCTGTCATGGCGTGCTCTCAGCACCGAGGAGGCCGCCACAACCCGTTCTCCCCAAGGATTCGCCGCCCTGCTGCTCGTCCCACTGGCCCTGGGGGCTTGCAGTATGGCCAGGATCCCGTGGGCGCTCCTCAGGCTGGCGGCCCCAAACCCAAACCCGCCGCCACCGCCGCTGGCCTCACTGTGCATTTCCACAAGCCCAACCCGTGGCGTATTCAATACCGCGAACAAGACGCCCAATCTCAGCTGCAGCAAGGAAGGCTGGGCTGGTACGCCGGCGCCACCGGCACGTGCTCCAGCACCGATCCAAATGTTGGCTGCTCTACCACCACGCCGGTTAACCCTGGCCACCTCAGCGGCGCGCCTGGCGATCCCCAGGCGTTCCTGGGTTGGGCACTGCCCACAGCTTGCGTGATGACGGGGTACCAGGTCTACCGCAAGGGACCGAACGGCCCGGCCTACACGCTGTCCACTCCAATCACCGCCCCCAAGTACACGGCGACGGGTCTGGGCAACGGTACCGCTTACACCTTCAGGGTGGTCAGCGTCAGCAGCGCTGGAACCAAATCCAAGGGCGTCACCCCCAGCAGCAACCGTCGTGCAACTGCAAACTGGGGATTTTTACGACAAGAGCGTCTACTGCGTCGTCACCTGGCGCTTTATCAGCGCGGACTCCAGCAACAACGTCGCCTCCTTGGACGGCACCAAGGCGGGGCACCCCACCGGCGGCACCCACCGGCGGGGCAACTTCAAGGGCCTGGGCCTAAGCCCGACTGCATTACGCTGGACTTCACGGTGGGATGTCTCCTCGCGCAGCACAGACGTGAACTGAACCTCATCCGCCGCCCAAAAGGGGCAGTACAGCATGGAGGGCGTCTTTGGCAGCGCGGTGGCCTTCAGGCGGCGCGACACCGGCGTGAACGTGGAGAGCTTCGCCGCCTCTTTTGGGCGCGTTCAGCGGCGTGCCAACCGGCACCTCCACAGGCGTCGTGACGGGCAATTTGAAGACAGTGGCGAACGGCAGCCTGTCCGTGGACGCATCCGGTAAGGGCAATCTGCGCGTCTATGTCCTCGCCAGCGCCAAAACGCCCGCGCCGGGCAAGGAGTGGACCGCACGGGGCTCACGTACCTGCGCTGAAGGTTGGCCAGAAGCGGCGCGGAGCCAGGCCTGGGAAGGTGCCTGGTGTCCGCGCCAATTTTCGTGAAGTTTAAACCGTCGCTTCGCTTCCGAGCCGCACCGGTTGTCCCCGCCACGCCGATTCGTAGGCCGCGAGCACCACGCGCAGCGCCTCATGTCCGTCCTGCCACGAGACGGGCGGAGGTTCGCCGGTCTGCAGGGTGTGCACGAAGGCCGCCAGCATTGCCCGGTTGGGGTCCGGGCCGAAGCCTACCCACTCGGCGGGGCGCAGGCTGTCCGGTGCGTAAAGCGTGAGATGGTCTGCGAAGGCGTCCACAACGGTCAGGCCCTCCGTACCCACCACATCGAGCTTCAGGTGACCCCAGCGCGGGTAAGTCGCCGGGCGGCTCCAGCTGCAGTCGATGCTGGCCTGCACGCCGTCCTCCAGCGTGAGCAGCAGCAGTCCGGCCGTGTCGAGCCGCGTGCCCCCCACCCCAGCACCCTCGGTCCACTGTACGTCGGCGTACACCTCGCTCACTTCACGGCCGAAGCACCAGCGCAACAGGTCCGCCAGATGCACCACGTGGTCCATCACGGCTCCACCGCCCGAGAGGGCCGGATCGGCAAACCACGGGGCGTGGGCCGACGGATTCTCGCTGTGGTTCACCCCGTTTACACCCAATACGTCCCCCAGTTCGCCGCGCGTCAGGGCATCGCGGAGGGCAGTGGCCGAGGGGTCGAAGCGCATGGGAAACGCGGTCATGAACCGCACGCCGTGCTCCTCGCACACGTCCCGCATTGCCAACGAGTCAGCCAGCGTAGGAGCGATGGGTTTCTCACAGAGCACGTGAACTCCCGCGCGGGCGCACACCTCCACCAGTTCGCGGTGTCTTGAGGTTTCCGAGCAGACGATCACCCCATCGGGCCGGGCCGCGAGGAGGGCTTGCGGCCCGTCGTACAGGGGGAGATTCCACCGCTGGGCCTGGTCTTTCGCTCCAGGGCCATCATCCCAGAAACCCAGCAGGTCCACCTGCGGCATTTCCCGCAGCAGGGTCACATAGGGTCCCGCGTGGACATGGGCCGTTCCCAGCAGGCCAAGTTTCACGCCTCCACCCCCAGCGTCACTGCGCGCCCCGTCCGGGCGGACTCGCGGATGGCAAAGGCAGTCCGGAGCGCCCCCAGCGCTTCTCCAGGTGTCACCTCAAAGGGCCTGTCTTCCTTCAGAGCGGCGAGCACCGCCCCCAATTCCAGCACGAATGGGTCCGTCCCCGGCGATACGGCGGGCAACGCGACCGCCTGCTGTTCTCCCCGCTTCTGAGGGTGAAACGTCTGGACCGGGGGTGCGGCGTCCGAGGACCATTCGATCAGCCCCGAAGTCCCGGCCAGGTCAATCCCCGTACGGAACAGGCCATCCGGGTACGCCCACCCCGCTTCAATCAGGCAGGACGCGCCTGAGCGGTGGGTCAGCACCGCCTGCGCGTACTGGTGCGCCCCTGCTGTGGTCGACCGGGCATACACCCGCTCCGCCTCACCCAGCGTCCAGAGGGCGTAGTCGATGTCGTGCAGCATCAGGTCCAGGATGACGCCGCCAGACCGCGCCTCGTCCCCGAACCAGGAAGTCCCACCGTGCGGAGGTGAACCCACGCGCTTCAGCCGCAACACGCGCGGTTCCCCGATCTGCCCCGCCCGCACCAACTCACGCGCGGCACGGTACTGCGGGAAGAAGCGCAGTACCATCGCCACGAAGAGCCGCACTCCAGCGGCGTCACACGCGGCAAACATCGCCTCGGCGTCCTCCACGGCCAGGGCCAGCGGTTTTTCGCACACCACATGGCAGCCTGCCCGCGCCGCGCGTTCGGCGGTTTCCCGGTGCAGGAAGGTGGGCAGGCAGACGTCGACCACGTCCACCTCGGCCAGCAGGCTGTCCAGGTCTGGAGAGACCCGCGCGTCCCACAGAGAAGCCAGCCGCGTCGCCTCCTCCCAGTTTCGACTGTGGACGGCAAGCTCCACGCCCAACGTATGCCAGGCACGCGCGTGTGCCCACCCCATGCTGCCCGAGCCGACGATGCCGACGCGCATCCTACTTGACCGCGCCCTCGGTCAGCCCGCTGATAAGCTGGCGCGAGAACAGCACGTACAGCAGCACGGCGGGTAGGATCGCCAGGGTGAGAGCGGCCAGCACCGCGCTGTAGTCATTCACGTATTGCCCGAGAAACACCGACGCGCCCAGTACGATGGTCTTGGTCTTCTCGCCCGGCGCCAGGATAAGCGGAAACCACAGGTCATTCCAGACCGGGATGAGCGAAATGGCCATCACCGCGCCCACCGCCGGGCGAATGAGCGGCAGCGTCAGGCCGTAGATGCGGTACTCGCTCGCGCCGTCCAGCCGGGCAGCTTCCTTCAGGTCTTTGGGCAGTTGGCGCATAAAGGCTGTCAGCACGAACACGGCCAGCGGCAACCCCTGCGCCACGTACACCAGGATCAAAGACCACAGCGTATTGACGAGGTGCAGCCCCACCGCCAGGTTGAGAATGCCCACTGTCCCCAGCCGAATCGGCACCATGATTCCCAGCGAGAGGTACAGCGCCACCAGCGGGCTCATGCGAAAGCGGTACTCGGCCAGCGCAAACGAGGCCATCGAGCCCGTGAGTAGGATCAGCGCCAGCGACGTGACCGTGACGAGCAGGCTGTTGAGGACGTATCCACCGAAGTTTGCCCCCTCAAAGAGCGTCTTGTACCCGTCCAACGTGAAGGTCTTCGCGTTGGGCAGTGCGAAGGGTGCGCCGAAGATCGACAGCTGGTCTTTGAAGGAATTGACGATCATCAGCACGATGGGAAACAGGGCCAGCGCGCAGTAGAGGATCAGGAAGAGATGGCCAAACAGCACCGACGCATTGGGAGTGCGGCGCGGGATGGGCCGCTTGACTTGGGGCAGGGCAGGGCTGCGTTGCATGGGCGGGGTGTCCTCCTTCAGAACTGCACTTCCTGAATCCGGCGCTGCCATACCGCGAAGACCAGCACGCCGATCAATATGATCAGCAACATCACTCCCGCCACCGCCGAGCCCATATACGGATCGCCGGGTTGCAGCTGGTACCCGAAGAAGGTGCGGTAGAAAAAGGTGCCCAGAATGTCGCTGGCGAAGTTCGGTCCGGCGAGTGCACCCTGCGTCGCGTACACGAGGTCAAAGGCGTTGAAGTTGCCCACGAAGGTCAGCACCGAGACGATGGCGACGGTAGGGAGGATCAGCGGCAGCTGGATGCGGCGGAAAATGGTCCATGCCCCTGCTCCGTCCACCCGCGCCGCCTCAAACAGTTCGTTTGGCACCCGCAGCAGCGCTGCCGTGAACAGCATCATGGGAATACCGATGTTCTGCCACACCGAGATCAGCGCCAGGGTGATTAGGGAGGTGGATTCCAGCCCCAGCCAAGGCTGATACAGCCCTTCCAGATGCAGCGCGCGCAGGAGTCCCGGTGCAATTCCCCATGCGGGATTGAGAATCAGCTTCCACGCGAAGCCCACGATAACCACCGACAGGATGGTGGGCGTGAAGATCACGGTACGGTAGATCGCCGTACCCGCCAGCTTGCGCGTCAGCAGCACGGCGAGCAGCAGCCCGATGGGGTTTTGCAGGGCCATGTGGATGGCGAAGAAGATGGCGTTGTTCTTCAGCGCGTTCCAGAAGGGCGCTGAGAACTCGGGCGCCGTGAACAGCCGCACGTAATTCGCGAGCCCGACGAACAGCGGCGTGCCCGCCGCCGATTTGCCGTTCAGCGAGGTCCACAGCGAACTCAGCAGTGGATAGATCATAAACAGCGTGTAGATCGTGACGGCGGGCAGCAGGAACACCACGATATGCGTGGGAAAGGGCCTGGCTCGGGCGGGGCTGGTCATGGCAGGAACCTACTCATATCGGGAAAGCAGGGGAGAGGGGAGCGCAACCACGCCCCCCGTGCCCCTTACTTGCCTTTCTGCGGCGCGTACCACGACGCCAGGTTCTTCTGCACGAAGTCGGCGGCCTGCTTGGGCGTCATCTTGCCGTTGAGCAGTTGCGACGAGGCGTTCCACAGGTCATTTTCGTTGTTGGGGTTGGCGTTACGCGACAGCAACTGGTACGAGGACCGGAACGAGGCCCCGCACGTCTTGCGCCAGTCCAGAAACTGCTGCGCCACGGGGTCGTTCACCTTGTAACTCACGTTCGCCAGCGGATAGAAGCCGGGAAGCGCGTTGGCATACAGCTTGGCAAACTCGTCGCCCGCCATCCAGTTCAGGAACGTCCTCGCTGCCGCCTGGTTCTTGCCCGTCGCGTTCAGCCCGAAGCCGATGTCGGGATGGTCGTCGATCACGCACTTTTGCCCCGCCGCAAAGGTATAAGGCGCGAAGGCCCCCAGATCCAGCTTGGGATTCATGGTGCGGAAGGTGGCAATGTCCCACGAGCCCGCCGGGTACACCGCTCCGCGTCCCTGCGCGAACATGTTCTGCGCGTCGGGGTATGCCAGCGCCTGATACCCGCTGGGCAGGTACGCCTTCCAGCGGCCCAGCGCCTCGAAGGCCTGCAGGAAACCGCCCTTGTTGTACTGCGCTGTTCCCTTCAGCAGCCCGGTGCGTCCTTTCTCGCCGCCCCACAGCGTCGGACCAATGTTCTGGTAGCCCATCGTGGCCGATTCCCACTGGTCCTTGGTGCCCATCACCAGGGGCGCGTACTTGCCGTTCGCCTTGAGCTTGTCGAGCGCTGCCAGGAATTCCTTCTCGGTTTTGGGCACCGTCACGCCCGCCTCCTTGAAGGCCGCCTTGTTGTACAAAAAGCCGTGGATCACGGCGGCGGTGGGCACGCAGAAGGTGGTCTTGCCGTCGTCGGTGCTCCAGGCGGCGCGGGCCACAGTGGAAAAGTTCTTCATCCCCGAGAGGGTGTTCAGCGAGGTCAGGTACTTGGCCTTGTACAGCGCGAGGCTGGCGTCAAAGGGGCGACAGGCGATGATGTCCCCGGCGGTTCCCCCCTTGAGCTTGGCCTCCACCACCGCGTTGTACTCGGTGGGTGCGGTGGGTGAAAAGACCACGTGAATGTCGGGATGGCTCTTCTCAAAGGCGGGGATGATGCTGTCTCGCCAGATTTTGAGGTCGTCGTTGCGCCAGCTCTCGATGGTCAGGGTGGCCTTCTGTGCCCCGGCCTGGCCCAGGCCCAGCGCGGCGAGCAGGCACAGGCCCAGGGTCAAACGTCCAGTGTTCGTCATTTCTCTCGGTCCCTTCGTGGTGAGGCTACGGGCGGCTGGCCTACGAACCGTGCAAGGCGGCGCATCCGGTCACGGCATGAAATGCGGTGGTGGAGATTTCGAGGCAGATGGCCTCCTCTCGACTGGGGGCGCAGAATATTATTTTCCGAAAAAAGTAACTTGGGTTAGAGCGTAAGGAGGAGACGCCCATTTGTCAAGACGCGTGAGGGCCAGGCTGAAGGGAATTTACCGCTCAGGAAGGGGCTGAGTGCAATTGACGCAAAAAGCGGGTGGAGTCAGGAAGGCTAAAAATTTTTTGCGGGCGAGAAGGGAAGGCATCTATTCACCCGTGCCCCATGGGCAGGTGGGGCGGCTATGGTGCGGGCATGCCCGTTTACTCTCTGCTCGTCGGGACCTATACCCGGTCCGAACCCCACGCGCCGCAGGCCCAGGGCGAGGGAATCCACTGGATGACCTTTCGGGACGGTGACCTTTCCCCCGGCGATGTGGCGGCGCGGGTGGTCAATCCGTCGTTCGTCGCGCTGCACCCCCAGGGTCACACTGTGTATGCCGTGAGCGAGGTAGAGCACGGCTCGGTCCACAGCTTCCGGATCGCGGCCCCTGGGGAAGCGCTCGAACCGCTCGGCATTCATTCCACGCAGGGCGAGTCGCCGGCGCACGTGTCGGTCAACCCAGCAGGGGACGCGCTGTTCGCCGTGAACTACAGCTCGGGCGCGTCGGTGCTGGCCTACACGCTGGAGTCCAGCGGCCTCCCCGTGGGCACGCCGCGGTCCGCCGCACACCGGGGACAGGGGCCCAACGCGGCCCGCCAGGAGGCACCGCACGCCCACTGCGCCAGGCCCTCCCCCGACGGGCAGCACCTGTATGTGGTGGACCTCGGCACGGACGAGGTGGTGGCGTATGGCGCGGGCTCCCTGGAGCACCTCCACACCCTCGCCCTGCCCCCCGGCAGCGGACCCCGGCACCTCAGTTTTTCTCCGGACGGCACGGTGGGCTTTCTCTCGCTGGAGCTGAGTTCCGAACTCGCCGTCGTGCGCCGCGACCCGGCCTCAGGCACCCTGGCACTGCTGCAAATTCACCGTACGTTTCTGGGAACGGGTCGGGGCCCGAACCTCACTGCTGAGGTGCTCGTCAGCCCCTGTGGCCGCTTCGCGTACGTCTCCAACCGGGGCCGCGACACGGTGACGGTCTTCCACTGGGATGGGGAGCGCGCCGAAGCGGCCCTGCTCGCCGAGATGCCGTCGCTCGGGCGCACGCCCCGCAGTATGGTATTTGCGCCCGGTGCCACCCACCTCCTGATCGGCAACCAGGACTCCAGCAGCGTTACCGTGTATGCCCGTGACGCCGTGACCGGAGGGTTGGATTCTCCCCGCACTGTTCGGTGCCCGACGCCCACGAGCCTGTGCTTTTTGCCAGATCCATCCTGAGGGTGAGGAGGGGATGAACGCCTTCTGGCAAGCGGTGTGGCATCCCCGGGACAGACTCTGGGCCCACCTCCTGCCCGTTTGCCCCTTAGCGCCGGTGCCCTTAGCCTCCCCGGTCCGGAAGCACATACCGCCCTGAAGGGAAGCGTGGGCCTCTCCCAGGGCGGGCTCTCTTTTTATTCTTGGGCGCAGTGGACCGAAAAACGTCCTTTTTTCGTCCGGCTGGCGCGGCCCTGCAGGAGAGCGGAGCGAGTGAAGCTCGTCGATCAGAATGGAGTGGCCATTCCCCGCATAGCAACCCGTAGAACTGCACTAAGCGGGTTTCTTCTGCCAGCTAGACGATGCCGAGCCGAACGCCCGCCGGGGAGAGGGCCCGCGTCAGCTCTACGAGGGTGACCACCTTGCTGTTGTATTCAAGCTCAAGGTTGGCCGTCCCGCTGCCATGAGCGCGAACGACGCCCGGCTGGCGCATAAGGAACGTAACGATCTTGCTCATGATTTCCGGGGTGATCTGCTCCCCTGAGGCGATGCGGACATTGAGCAGCACGCGCTCGTTTTCGGCCTGAGTTCCTGCCATGGCTGTATCCTCCTCAGGGCAGGATAGAGGGAAGCTGCCCACTTCACCACCTGTTCCCCCTTGAGAGAGGGTGTGTGTTTTGCAGGTGGGGGAGAGCCGGGCCCATCTAAAACCCGATGCCTCTGGCCATCTCCTGCCTGCGCCCTTTGGGCTGCTGCCTCGTTGAACGCCACCCCTTCGGGTACAGACGCGGCGCGGGCCGCCGGCTCTTTTCCCTCACCCCAGGCCGCCTCCACCAGGCCTGTTCTTGGATCTGCTGGTCACGGTGGCGCTGTTGAACGAGATGCCGTCCCGGGAAAAATTGACGCTGGACACCGCGGTCCTGGAAACGCTGCGTAGCGAACTTGAGGCGCTCCTAACGCGCCCCCCTGGGGCCCCGGCAGCGCAAGAGGCGCACGGAGGGCTCCTGACGCCAGGCGAGCGGGAGCAGCTGACGCAGGCGCGCGGCGAATGTGCCCGCCGAGCAGAGCTGCTCGCGGCGCGGGCGCGGTTTGCAGGACCCCAACCGCACCCTGACGCTGTACGGCTTTGAGGTCCTGGGCGGTCAAAGGGTGGCCGCAGAACTCGCGGCGCGGCCATCGCTCAACCCGTTTCTGGGCGGCACAGCGGTGGTGGGGGCGGTGCAGGGGCCGCTTGCGGCACTCCCCCGGTGGAGCCCTGGCAGGAACAGGGGGAGGAGGGCACCTCCTCCCCAGAGGAGCCGAGGAGTACCGGCCTACCCGTGCTTCTCCAGTCCCAGACGGAAGGTAGGGGCCGATGAGAAGGCGTGGTGGCCTTCTCCCATGGCGTTCTTGCGCTGTTGGAAAGCCCTGGGATGTGGCTGTCAGCTCAAGTTTGTCCCCACCCCCGCCTCTCGTGTGCTATGACGCGGCGGTCTTGCGAACAAATATTCCACCTGTTACAATTACGTGGTAAACATAACGAGAAAAGGAGGTTACGTGACGTCACCTTTCATCAATTCCCTGAATGCCGACGCCGCACTCGCCCTCGCGCCCGACGGCAGCAGTGCCAAGGCCGCCCAGAAGCTCGCCCGCCCTGCCGTATGGCCCACGCTGGCGCGCGACGGTGCCGTGCTGTGGGGCGAATGCCAGGGCAGCGGCGCGCACCCTTACCTCGTTGGAGTGGATGCCCGCACCGCCGAGATTGCCAGCAAATGCAGCTGTCCCAGCCGTAAATTTCCCTGCAAGCACGCCCTGGGCCTGCTCCTGCTGCACGCCGCGAAGGCCGGAGAGTGGAAGGATGCTCCCCCGCCCCCCGACCTCGCCAAGTGGTTGGGAGGCCGCGCTCAGCGCACCGAAAAGGCCGCAGAGCCCATCGGCGACACCCCTGTTGATCCCGCCACACAGGCCAAAGCCCAGGCAAAGGCCCGGGCAGCCCGCGACCGCAAGAGAACGGCGGGCCTGGAAGACCTCGAACTGTGGTTGAGCGACCTCGTGCGCGAGGGGTTGCAGGCCGCACGCGCACGCCCGTACGGCGACTGGGACCGGCAGGCGGCGCGACTCGTCGACGCACAGCTTCCCGGTGTTGCCCGGCTGGTCCGGCTGATTCCCGAGTGGCTGCACGACGAGACGGGCGAAATGCTCACCGCCCACCTGGGCAGGCTGTGGCTGCTCACGCAGGGCTGGCGGCAGCGCGAGGAGCTGAGCGAGGCCGAGCGGGCAGACCTCCTCACCGCCCTCGGTGCGCCGCTGGACCGCGGCAGCCTGCCTCCCGCTGCGCCACAGGTGTGGCAGGCCCTCGGCAGCGTGCAGGAGGAGGAGGGCAAGCTGAACGTGCGCCGCACCTGGCTGCTGGGAGCACTACCGCCTGGTGAAGGGCCACCGGGCGGGGAGCCGAAGCCGGTCCTGCTTCTCGACTTCGCGCCGACAGGACAGGGATTGCCCCCAGCGCTCGCGCCGCATCAGCCCTTTACGGCGGCGGTGGCCTATGCGCCCTCGGCATATCCCCAGCGGGCCGTGGTGCAGGGAGAGGTATCGGCGGCAGGTAACGCGTTGCCCCTTCCGGACGGCACCCTGACGGGCATGCAGGAACGCTACGCGGCGGCCCTGGCCCTGAATCCCTGGCTGGAACGCATCGGCGTATTTGTCGGTCCAGCGTACCTCCACCTCGATCCGCCGCAGTTGTGTGATGCCGAGGGGTACGCCGTCCCACTGAGCCCCCGGGTAGACGAGGTGGACCTCTGGGCCATGCTGGCCCAGGCCGAGACGCAGATGCAGACGTATTTCGGCGAGTGGGACGGGAAAAGCTTCCTGCCCGTGGGGGCGGTCCAGACTGAGGTTGACGTGACCGGTGCTGAGACCGGACCTGGGGCGCCCACATGAGCCGTGATCTGCAGGACCTGAGCGCCACCGCCGCACGCGGCACCAGCCGGGCCGAGTTGCCCGCCCCAAGCGGAGCGCTGGCCCCCGCCCTGTCGAGCGTGCCCGGCAACACGCCCGAGGCCCGGTTGTTGGGCCGCGCCGCCCTGCTTGGGCTGTATGCCCGCGCCGGATCACCCCTCCAGAAGGCCGCTGCCCCGCCACCCATCCCGCTGCCTGCCGCCGAGCGTTCGCTCCCCTCGGCCCTGGCGGCCCTGTTGCCCACGCTGATCCGCACCGATCCCGTATTGGCAGCCCAGGCGCTGGATACCGTGGCAGCGCGCGACTGGACCCTGAACGCAGCGCAGGTACTGGCCCTGTACCGCCGAGATACCAACCTCGCCCGTGCCCTGTGGCGCCTGAGCGACGCGCGGGCGCGGGCCACCCTGGGCACGCACCCCCTGCGCGCGCAGGCACAGAAGGCCGAGGAATTCGCCGCCTGGCAAGCGAGGCTGGAAGCGCTGAGCGAGCTTCGCCGCCGCGCCCCAGAAGAGGCCGCACAGGAGGTGCAAGAGCTGTGGGTCACGCAGCCTGCCGAGCGGCGCAGGGATCTGCTGGCCCTGGTACGCCGTGACCTGCGCCTCGAGGACCGCCCGCTGCTGGAAGCGGCGACGCGCGACCGCTCGCCCGAGCTGCAAAAGCAGGTGCGCCAGTTGCTGGGTCACCTCCCGGGCCCCCTACAGGATGAGCTGCTCGCGCTGCTGCCGCAGGCGGTCAAGGTGAGTGGACTGCTGAAAAAGAAGATCACCTTCGGGGCTTTCAACCTGCCCGCCGCGCTCGGCAAGCCCCGGGCCGGACAGTACGACGACGGCGACCTCCACCGCCTGCTGGGGGCCCTCCCCACCGAACTGGTCCTGAAAACGCTCGGTTTGGGTTGGAACGAACTGCACAAGGCTGCCCACGCGCACCATTGGTCCCTCGCCAATGAATTGCGGGAGCCGTCCCCACCCGCACCGGAACCGCTGGACCCGGTCACCGCCCGGGCCCGAATACGTGACCTGGCCGGGCAGCCGAGGGTGTCCTCGGAAAAGCTGCTGGCCGCCGTGCAGGCACTGGGTCCGTTCCCCGACCTCTCGTCAGAGGCGCAAGCCCTTCAGTCCGCCCTCGCCACCCGCACGCTGGACCTCTTCGGGCGGGAAGGCCCGAATTGGCAGGCGCGCGAATTGGCGCTGCTGCTGGGGCGTCACCTCTCGCCCGACCTGACTGTGCCCCCGCCCACGCCGCTGCCCTTCGAGCTGCCGCCGCGCCCCAAACAGCTCCCCTCCTGGCAGACGCCGGCCAACTGGGAGGAACGCCAGCGTCAGGACCACGCCGGGAGAGAGCAGGCCGCCTTTCGCGCGTGGCGCGAGCTGCAAGGCACCCTCCGGGTCCGCCGCGATTGGCGCGGCGCCCTGGCTGCCCACTCCACCCTCTGACCCTTTCTGCCCTCAAGGAGCCTTCCATGACGACCACCCCCGAAGTCCTGCGTCAGCACGCCGAGCAAGCCTACGCCGCTGAACTCGCCGCCCTCGCCGAGCACGACCGCCACCCGCGCCCACCGAAGTGGAACCTTAGCCCGCGCGCCGTGTTGACCTATCTGATGGGGGGCCGAGCGGGGGATACCGAGATCACGCCAAAGTACGTGGGCGAGGCCCGGTTGATGGAAATCGCCGTGGCGACCCTCGCGACCGACCGGGCGCTGCTGTTGATCGGCGTGCCGGGCACGGCCAAGAGCTGGGTCAGCGAGCACCTCGCCGCCGCCGTCTCGGGCGACTCCACCCTGCTCGTGCAGGGGACGGCGGGCACCGACGAGAACGCCATTCGCTACGGCTGGAACTACGCCCGCCTGCTCGCTGAGGGTCCGAGTGAGGCGGCGCTCGTCGAGAGCCCCGTGATGCACGCCATGCGCGAGGGCAAGATCGCCCGTCTCGAAGAGCTGACCCGGGTGCAGAGCGACGTGCAAGACACCCTCATTACCATCCTCTCCGAAAAGACGCTGCCGGTGCCCGAGCTGAACACCGAGGTGCAGGCGGTGCGCGGCTTTAACCTGATTGCCACGGCGAACAACCGCGACAAGGGCGTGAATGACCTCTCCAGCGCCCTCAAACGCCGCTTCAACACCGTCGTGCTGCCCGTGCCTGACAGTCTGGAAGACGAGTTGCAGATCGTGACCCGGCGCGTCGAGTCGCTGGGCCGCAGCCTGGGTCTGCCCGAGGTGCCCCCGGCTCTGGACGAGATTCGGCGCGTGGTCACGGTGTTCCGCGAACTCCGCGCGGGCGTAACCGAGGACGGCAAGACCAAGTTGAAGACGCCCAGCGGCAGCCTCAGCGTGGCCGAGGCCATCAGCGTGGTCACCAATGGCCTGACCCTGGCCGCCCATTTTGGCGACGGCGAGCTGAGCAGCCGCGACGTGGCCGCCAGCGTCATTGGGGCGGTGGTGAAAGATCCCGTGCAGGACCAGGCCGTGTGGAACGAATACCTGGAAACGGCGATCAAGAAGCGGGTGGGGTGGAAGGCGTTTTACACGGCGTGTCGGGAAGTGAGCTGATTCATGCCCGACGCGCTCACCATCTACCCCATCCGCCACCACGGCCCCGGCTCGGCACGCAGCGTGGCCCGGGCGCTGGAGGCCCATCCGCCCGCCACGCTGCTCATCGAGGGACCGGTGGACGCCGACAGCCTGCTGCCCTTCCTCAGCGATTCGGCCCTCATACCCCCCGTCGCCGTCATGGCCCACGTGCAGGGTCATCCCGAACGTTCGGTGTTCTACCCGCTGGCCGAGTTCAGCCCTGAATTTGTGGCGATTCGCTGGGCCCTCTCGCGCGGCGTACCCGTGGCCTTCATGGACTTGCCCGCCAGCGCGACGCTCGCGCCGAAGGAGGAGGGGGGGGAAGCGCCCGCCGAGAACGCGGCGGACCTGGACGGGGAGGACGTGCCCTCAGCTCCCGCCGACACCGTGCGCTCGGACCCCCTCGCGCTGCTGGCCCAGGCCGCGGGGTACAGCGATTTCGAGCGGTGGTGGGACGCCCTCGTGGAGTCGCGCGGCGAGGGTGAGGCCGTGTTCGCCGCAGTTGCCGAGGTGATGGCGGCGGTGCGCGAGGCTGAGGACGGACACACCTCTGAGCGTGACCTGATCCGCGAGGCCCAGATGCGCCAGACCATCCGCGCAGCGTTGAAAAAGGGCAGGGTGGCCGTGGTGTGCGGCGCTTGGCACGCCCCGGCGCTGACTCCGGAAATGTTGGCGCGCGAGGTAAAGGCCGATGCAGCGCGCGTGAAAGGGCTGCCCAAAGCGAAAGTCGCCCTCACCCTCACCCCCTGGACCCACGGACGGCTGACGCAGGCGAGCGGCTACGGAGCGGGCGTTACGTCGCCGGGCTGGTACGCCCACCTCTACGGCACGCCTGCGCAGGTCAGCGAGCGCTGGCTGACCCGCTCGGCCCGGCTGCTGCGCAAGCATGGGCTGGACGCGTCGAGCGCCCAAGTGATCGACGCCGTGCGGCTGGCTGATGCGCTCGCCACCCTGCGCGGGCGGCACCTCGCGGGCCTGGACGAACTGACGGACGCCACGCGCGCCGTCTTCGCCTGGGATTCGGACACGCCGCTGCGCCTGCTCTCCGAGGAACTGTTCGTGGGCGAGGCGCTGGGCAGCGTGCCCTCCGGCGTCCCTGCCGTGCCGCTGGAACAGGACTTCGCCGCCACGCTGGCCCGTCTGCGCCTGAAGCGGGAGGCCGTCACCCGCGAGGTCACCCTTGACTTACGGGAGGACGCGGGCTTGAGCCGCTCACAACTCTTTCACCGCCTGCATCTGCTGGGCGTGCCGTGGGCAAAGGAGGCGTATGCCAGCGGCACCGGCACCTTCAAAGAGGCCTGGACCCTGCGCTGGGACCCCGAATTCAGCGTGCGGATCGTGGAGGCGAGCCGTTACGGCAACACCTTGGTGCGGGCGGCGCATATGGCTGCCCTCTCGCAGGCGCGGCGGGCCCCGCACCTGGGCGCGCTCTCGGCGCTGCTGGAGGTCACGCGGCTGTGTGGGTTACCGGGAGCTGCCGACTTCACGCTCGCCCGTCTGGATGCCCGCGCCGCCGACGCCGACACCGCCGCACTGCTGCTCTCGCTGCCGCCCCTGGCGCGGCTGGCCCGTTACGGCGATGTGCGGGCGCGCGAGGGTGACGACCTGCGGCCCGTCTTCCGCACGCTGGTGGCCCGCGCGGCTGCCGGGCTGCCCAACGCCGCGCACGGGCTGGGTGAGGAGGCGGCGACAACGCTTCAACGCCAGATCACCGGGGCCGACGCCGCCGTGCGCCTCCTCGACGACCCCGATGCAAGCGCTGAATGGACCGCCGCCCTGCATGCCCTGGATGCCGGGGGCACTGCGCCGCTGCTGCGTGGGGACGCCGTGAACCGCCTGCGGGACCGGGGCGTCCTCGATGATCGGCAGGTGCAGACCCGGCTGGCCTCGGCCCTCGCGCCGGGTGCGCCTCCGCTGGACGTGGCCGCGTGGCTGGGAGGCTTTATCGGTGAGGACGGCGGGACTCTACGCCACGATCCGGCGGCGCTGGCCCTGCTTGACGCCTGGGTGGTGGACCTGGATATGGACGCCTTCGGTGAGGTGCTGCCCCCCCTACGCCGCGCCCTCTCGCGCCTGGAGCCCCACGCGCGCAGGCGGCTGGGCGAGGAACTGCGCGGGCTGGAACGTGCCGCGCAGGCGGCGCAGATCAACAGTGGCCTGGGGACAGCGGTGGTGCCGGTGGTGCTGCGCCTGCTGGGCGTAACCCACGTTGAAGGAGGGGTCCAATGACGGAAGCTTCCCCACAAGCCCTGACCCCCGAACAAGAACGCCTGCGCCGCTGGCGGCTCCTCCTGGGCGGCGAGACCTCCCGGGGCGAGAGCGCCGACGGCATCGGCTGCGGGCTGGGCGAGCACGACCGCCGCCTGGACGTGGCGTTGGCCTCGCTGTACGACGGCGCCCCCTTTGCGGTAAAGACCGAGAAGCCCCAGAAGGGCCGCAAGTCACACCGCAATGTGGGCTTCGGCCAGAGTGCCCCGGCGGTCGCCGCGTGGCTGGGCGAGGTCCGGGACCTCTTTCCGCAGTCGGCGGTGCAGGTCATGCAGCAGGACGCAGTGGACCGCCTGAACCTGAAAACCATGCTGCTTGAACCTGAGCTGATGGAACACCTGCAGCCCGACGTGCATATGGCCGCCACCCTGATCAGCCTTAAGGACGCCATGCCGGACGCCGCCAAGGCGCTGGCGCGGCAGGTTGTGGCCCGCGTGGTAGACGAGCTTCAGACCCGCCTCGCCGAACCGCTGCGCAGCGCCGTGACGGGCAGCCTCAACCGCTCGCAGCGCAACCTGCGTCCACGCCAGAACGAGGTGGACTGGGGCCGCACCCTCCTGAAGAACCTGCGGACCTATGACCCCGAGCGCCGGACCGTGATCCCCGAACGGCTGGTGGGCTATGGGCGTGCGCGGCGGCAGCTCAAGGCCGTGACCCTGTGCGTGGACCAGTCGGGGAGCATGGCGTCCAGCGTGGTGTACGCGGGCATCTTCGGCGCGGTGCTGGCGAGCCTCCCAGCCCTGAAGACGAACGTGGTGGTGTACGACACCACGGTGGTGGACCTCACCGACCACCTTGCCGATCCGGTGGACGTGCTGTTCGGCGTGCAACTCGGGGGCGGCAACGACACGCCGCTCGCCCTGCGCTACTGCAAGGGCCTGCTCACCAACCCCGAGGAGCACACCTTCGTCCTGATCTCGGACCTGTACGAGGGCTCGGGCAGCGCCGAGATGATCCGCCGACTGAATGAATTCCGCAACATGGGTGCGCGCGTGATCGTGCTGCTGGCCCTTGACGACGACGGCACGCCGAGTTACGACCACGACAACGCTGGGAAGCTGGCGACCCTGGGCATCCCGGTGTTCGCCTGCACGCCGGACTTCTTTCCTGACCTGATGGCGACCGCATTGCAGGGCGCTGACATCGGGGCATGGGCGGCATCGCGCGGCATCGTGACGGCCCGGGCGGGGGCGGAAGCCGGAGGCTGATCCCTGTCCATGGTGGTTCGGCGCAGCGAAGGTGTTCAGGGCGAAAACAGTTATTCTCGGTGCTTCCCGATCCCGTCTAGCTCACCCAACGCCGCGTCCGGCAGGGTGATGTCGGCTGCCGCAACGTTCTCGCGCAGGTGCTCAGGTGACGAGGTGCCGGGGATCAGCAGAATGTTGGGTGAACGCTGAAGCAGCCAGGCCAGCGCCACCTGCATGGGCGTTGCCCCCAACGTTAGGGCCACACCAGAGAGGGCGCCCGACTGAAGGGGCGAGACCCCCCCCAGCGGGAAAAACGGCACGTAGGCGACGCCCTGCCGCGCGAGGTCGTCGATAAACGCGTCGTCTTCCCGGTGCGCCAGGTTGTACATGTTCTGCACGCACACGATCTCGGTGATGGACTGGGCTTCCGCGAACTGCGCGGGCGTGACGTTGCTCACGCCAAGGGCACGGATCAGGCCCTGCTCCTTGAGTTCGGCCAGGACAGCCAGCGGTTCAGCGATGGAGCCCTCCGACGGACCGTGCGCGTCGCCCATCACGCGCAGGTTGACGACGTCAAGCGTGTCGAGTTCGAGGTGACGAAGGTTGTTGTGGACGGCTCCTGTCAGTTCCTCGCGGGACATGGCGGGCACCCAGGAACCGTCTTCCGGGCGGCGGGCCCCGACCTTGGTCACGATTACGAGGTCGTCAGGATAAGGGTGCAGGGCCTCGCGGATGATCTGGTTGGTGACGTACGGCCCGTAGAAGTCGCTGGTGTCGATGTGGTTGATTCCCAGCGCGACGGCCTCGCGTAGCACAGCGGTGGCCGCCTCCCGGTCGCGCGGTGGGCCGAAAACACCTGGACCGGCAAGTTGCATGGCCCCGTAGCCCAGCCGCCTCACCGTGCGGTTACCGAGGGCAAAGGTGTCTGCCTGAGTGGCCAAATGGGTCGTCACAGTCATGCGTAATCCTCCTGTCGGTCAAGTTTCTGCCAGGCATCCTCACCCATGGGACGCTCTGGAGCCACTGTTTTCAGTGGTAACGTAATCCCGTAATCGGTTGTATGTCAAGGGGGTAACAAAAGTATGTTACCGTTGATATATGGCTGCTGTTCTTTTGCCGTCTCCGCGTGACCGTATTCTCGAGGCCGCCCTCACACTGCTCGAAGCCGGGGGCGTGGACGCTGTCTCTACCCGGACGGTCAGCGCGGCGGCTCACGTGCAGCCGCCGACCATCTACCGTCAATTTGGCGACATGCAGGGCCTGCTCAATGCGGTGGCGAGCGCCGGGTTCGCGTCTTACCTCCAGGCCAAGGCGGCGCGGGTGGGTACGGGTGACCCAGTAGAAGAGTTGCGTAAGGGCTGGAACCGGCACGTGGAGTTCGGCCTGAGTCATCCGCACCTGTACACGCTGATGTACGGCCGACTGCGGCCTGGCGAGGAGTCCCCCGCAGCCCTGGAGGCGGCGGCCATGCTGCAGGCGCTGATGGGGCGGGTGGCGGAAGCGGGGAGGCTTGCCGTGGACGTAGAGCGGGCCGCCGCCATGATCCACGCTTCGGCTGTAGGGGTGACGCTGGTCTTGCTCCGCGCCCCGGAGCGGGACGATGGACTTGCAGAGCGGATGCGCGAGGCAGTGCTGGGCGCGGTGCTCACACCAGAAGGGGACGCGGTCGGCGACCCGGGCAAGCAACAGGCAGCGGCCCATGCGGTCGCATTGATTGCCTTGCTGCCCACCCTGCCGGCCGCCTTGACCGAAGCGGAACGCACGCTCCTTCTGGAATGGCTCAAGCGGTTGACGTAAGTCCGGGAGGGCCCTTGCCTGCGGATATCCCCCAGGCAAGGGCCCCGGAGAGGCGGCTCCGACAGTGAGTTCGGAGAAACGGTGCAAGACGTTCCCCGCTCGGTGCCGAAGTTGGTAGACCATTGGGAGAAAGTTGGGAGTGTTCGCCGCCGTATACCCGACGGAGAGGGCCAGCCCCGCCGGGGCTGGCCCTCTCCGCTTTGCGACTCCCGTTTACGGGAAGTTGAGAACGTTGCTCGGCGCCGTGTTGGTGTTGGGCAGGGGAACGGCGGCCCCCGTGTTGTTGATCACGCGGCTGATGCCGCCCGTGTTGCCCAGCGAGACGGTCAGCAGGTCGTGGAACTTCACGCCCGCCACGTTCGGCACCTCGAAGGCGCGGGCCACCGTGATGCTGGGGTTGACGTTGAAAAAGCAGTAGCTTCCCAGGCCCCAGGCCTCGTGCGTGGTGACGCTGTCGGCCACCTTGTACGCCGCGTAGCCGTAGCCGTTGCCACTGCTCCAGCCCGTAGCGGGAGCGTCGTAGGGAAGTTCGTTCTGGAAGAAGATGGTCTTGCCGCCCTGACCGTTCCACAGCACGTTGTATTTCTGGTAGTGCTCGACGAACAGCCCCGTGGCAAGCACGTTGTTGCCGTTCACGATCAGGCCCGTGTCGGCGGTATTGATGGCCCAGCCCGTCGGCTGCGTACCGTGGTCGGCACGCCAGGCCCAGATGTGGTCGATGATCGCGTTGTCGCTGTTCACCACCAGGCTGTTGGTGGCCTTGCCCGCCACCGCGCCGCCGATGCGGAAGTACACGTCCTGGACGCTGGTGGGGTTGGCCGCGTGGCTCACGTGCGAGCCTGCTGTCCCGACGGTCAGCAGCGCAGGGCTGTTGGTGGTGCCCGCGTCGAACAGCAGACCAGAGATCTTCACACCGTCCACGTCGGCCACCTGAATACCGTTGACGCCGCCATCGGGAATCAGCGCCGGGAAGCCCAGACCAAAGAGGACCGTGTTTGCCCGCGTAACATTCAGCGTCTGGCTGAGGTGGTACACGCCAGGTGTAAAGAACAGATTGAGGCCCTGGCTGAGCGCCTGGTTCAGCGTCGCCGCGCTATCGGTGGGCCGGGCGACGTAGAACTGGCTGAGGGGAATGGACGTGCCCGCTGTGTTCGGCCAGGTCACGCCGCTGGAGTTGGTCCGCAGGCCGGGCACAAAGACCGCGTACTTGCCGTTCTCGAAATACAGGTAGGGTTTCTCGCGGCTGACGGGCGTGGTGCCCAGTGTGGTGTGGGGCGGATTCGGGAAGGCCTGTGGAGGAGCGCCCTGCACCCCGCTGAAGACCATGTTCCACACCCCGCCGTTCCAGCTGCCAACCGCGCTGTCACGGGTGTACCACTGCTGTTGCGAGCCGCTGCTCACCGCGCCGTCCACCTTCACGTCCGCCAGGTAGCCGCCGCTGGAGTAGCCCTGGCCGCCGTCCTGGTTGCTGGGGGCCAGGGTCAGCGCCCCCTTGATATGCACGCGGCGCATGGGCGCTGCCTGCGACACCGCCCAGCGGTTCGTACCGCCCTCGGGCACCACCGAGAGGTTCTCCGCGCTGCGCCAGAAGTTCTGGGTGGCGTTTTTCTCGTCGCCCAGGTTCCAGCCGCTGTCGACGTTGATGGCCCCGTTGATGGTCACGTCGTCCGGATTGCGGCCCAGGCCCGCCACTGTGGTGTAAAAGCCCAGGTTGCCCCACACGCGGCCATACGTGCCCGGCTTGAACAGGAAGGTGAAGCGCTGGCTGCCGAACTGCGCGCCCCCGTTGAGCTTCCAGGCGTTGAAAGCGTTATCAAGATCAGCCTGAATGGTTGTGGCCGAGGTGCCAGGCTCGTAGATCTTCACGTTGGGCCCAAAGTTGGGCGTATCGGAGGTCGGCAGGGTCGTGCTCACCTTGGTCAGTTTGAAGGAGGAGGTGAGGTCGTTGAAGTCGGGCAGCGTGGAGGCGTCGGCGCTCAGCGTCTTGCTGGTCCCCCCGTAGTTGATGTCGTTGAACAGCTGCACCTGATAGCCGCTGCTCACCTTGACCGAACTGATGCGGTCGTTCCAGTCGGTGCCCACCCAACTGCTGTCGCCGCTGGCGCAGAACGACGTTCCCTGGTAATTCGCGTCCGTGTAAAAGCAGACCGGCCCTGTGGTGCCCCCCGTGCTGCCCACCGTGTAGGTGGTGTTGGGCGTGTCGTAGGCAGCGGTGCCGTTGTTGTACGTAAAGGAGTAGACGAGGGTGTTCCCGTTGGCCACCGTCACGTTTTGTTCGTAGCGGGCGGCAGCGCTGTTGTAAGTCATGCGGACGTTTTGCTGAGCCCCGCCGTTGAGGGTGTAATGCGCGTCCACCCAGGTGGTGTTGACCGCCGACTTGAACCAGATGGTGGCCGTCGAGCCCGCCACACTGACGCCGCTGGTGTAGTCCGTGGCCGCGGCACGCAGCGTTGAAGGCGAGGTACCGTCCGCGCTGGGCGACGCGGACTGCTGGTCACAGGCGGCCAGCAGCAGGGCGAGGGAAGTGACTGCAAAGAGGCGCTGGGAACGGAGCATGGGGTTCCTTTCTGTGCTCGGGAGAATGCGGCAAAAAGTACGGCCACCTGCGAGGAAGTGTCGTACATGTCCAACCCCCCTCATGCGTTTCCATGAGAAGGCGGTCTTGCGAATGCTGCTGAATTCGTTATGACTACCTTACAAAAGCTTTGAAAACGTTGTCAAGGCAAAGCGAGGGGAAGAACAAACATGCACGTTGCGTTAAGAATTTCGGTCTCTGGGAGCGGAGAAAGGAGAGGCAAGACGCCCGGAGCTGCGTGTGGAACGCAGTTTTTTGGTTAGAGGAGGAAGACATCACGCTGCCTCCGGGTGCGCCTGCGTCAGCTCTTGCCAGAGGTTGAGCGGGGCTGCCGGTGCGTTCTGTCCAGGCCATGTCCTCCTCTCCCCACTCCCAGAGGGGACGGCGCCCTCGCGACGTCTCGCACTCCGTAGCAGGTCCAGAAAGGCGTGGTGCTTGGCGTTCCCTTGGAATTGGACGCCACATGCAAGGGCGCGTGGCGTGCGCCTCAGGGCAGAGACCCCCAGCGCAGTGATGCTGCCGGGTCCCCGAGTTCCCCGTCTGTACGGCCCAAATCAGTGAGGCAGCCTTCCAGGCCAAGCAGGACGTCTTCAGCCAGTTGCGCCTGGGCTGACGGTAACCTCGCTTCCGTTTTTGCGGAACTGGAAAAGGGTTCGGGAGCCAACGCGAGGGCCGCCCGGCTGCCCGCCGCGAGCCTTCATCCCGTGGGCTCTGGCCGCCTCATTCCGCCCAAAACCGACATGTTTACGGCGCGCTCAAACCTGACTCGGCCGCCTGTGCCCTTGACCCCCGAGCGCTCCACAGTTGCCGGATGAGGTCCCTCTCCCCGCGTTACAGACCAAGGACCTGCTTGAGTCTGGCCGGAACCTTTCCCCCACCGCTTATTCCAAAGCCGAAGGGGCTTTGCCAGCTCCAGGCGGCCCAGGCAAAGTGCTGACCCTCGGCGAGGGTGCGGACATCACGCAACCAGCGCAGACGCTCAGCGCTTGGCGCACTGGTGTGGACGGCAAAGGAAGTGAGCAGCACCGGTACCCCATACCGGCGGGACCAATGGCCTACCGCCTCAAAGGAACGCCGCATCGCTCTGGCGTCGTTCACGGTATATGGCACGCCCTTGAGCCGTTTCCAATCATCGTTGGAGGGATTGCCCTGCTGCGTGAAATCCAGTGGATTCAAATACTGAAAGCCGTACACAACGTTCCTGTCGGCAAGGGGGCGCAGGTCCAGGATGGAGTCGGCGTCGGCGTAGCAGATGCCGGAGACGAGCACCGGCAAGGCCGGTGCTGCCCGGCGCACCGCCCGCACAAACGCCGAGAGCGCCGCATTCCAGTCGAAGGTACTGGGGCCGCAATCCCGCCGCCCGGGGTCGACCGGCTCATCCAGAGGTTCGATCATCGCGCGGGGCAACCGGGCAGCCACCATCCGCGCCGCGAGGCGTTCGAGAAGCACCAGATGGGTGTCCCGCGCCATGCCACCGAGGAGGACCTTGCGTTTGAGACCGGGGTCTGGAGCGACGGCGACCAGCACGCCCAGTCCACGGGCGCGCGCTGCGCCGAGCAGGCGATCGAGGGATCGCCCCGGCTCGTCACTGCTGGCGGAAGCCTCGATCAACAGGGCCGGGTCCAGCGGCACCCGGACGAAATCGAAACCGGCCGCCCGGATCTGTCCCAGCTGGGAAAGCTGGGCCGCATCAAGCGGCCGGAAGGGCCCGCCGCCCAGCCAGCCCTCGAGGTTGACGCCGCGCCGCCAGTCCTTCAAGGGGGCCGCGCCCGCTCCACCCAGAAGGCCCAATACCGCTGCGGCGACCAGAAGCCGCCTCACAGGCCAGCCTCCTGGGCCCGCAAGGCGGCCTCCGCGCGGCTGCCCACCTGCAACTTGGAAAAGACACTCGTGATGTGATTGCGTACAGTTTTTTCCGAGAGTTCCAGGCTGCGGGCAATGACCGGGTTCCGCTGACCTTGCCCGATCAGCGCCAGGATCTCGCGCTCCCGGTCCGTGAGTTCAGGAAAGGGCAGCGGCCCGGACCGTAAGGGCCGAGCAAAGTACCGCATCAACCGCTGGGCAATGCCGGGACCAAACAGGGCCTCACCCCGGGCGACCGCCGCTACAGCGCGCAGCAGGTCTTCCGGGGCGGCCCCCTTGAGCAGGTAACCGCGCGCTCCCGCCTGCATCGCGGAAAACACATTGTCGTCGTCGTCGAACATGCTAACGATCAGGATGCCAGGGGGCAAAGAGGCGCGCAGAATCTGGCGGGTGGCCTCCAGACCGCTCAGGCGCGGCATCTGGATGTCCATCACGATGACGTCCGGAGCCAGACGCGCGCTGAGCTCCACCGCCTGCTGACCGTCTCCCGCTTCGCCCACGACGTCGATGTCCCCGGCAACCGAGAGCAGGGCGCGCAGTCCCTCGCGGAACAGGCGGTGGTCGTCGGCAATCAGCACGCGGATCGGGTGCGGCGGCACTTCATTCATGCGTCTCCTGGACTGTCCCTCAAGGCGGTCCCTCACCCAGCGGGAGAGTGGCCCTCACCAGCGTACCTCCACCCCGGGCCTTCAACCAGATGAGGGTGCCGGAGAGCGCCTCGGCCCGCTCGCGCATCGACTGAGAACCGACGCCGGGCTCACGGACGTCGGGCAGACCCACGCCGTCATCCTCGATTTCCACCGTCAGTCGCCCGGATTCCAACTGCAGGCGCAAGGTGACGTGCCCGGCCTGGGCGTGCTTCACGACGTTCGTGAGGGCCTCCTGCGCGATGCGGTACACCGCCACCTCGGCGGCCGCCCCCAGGGGAGGGAGGACTGCCGGGGTCTCCAGGGTGGCGGCGACTCCACCCGACCGCACGCCCGTCAATACCTCCTCCAGCGCCCCGAGCAGACCCAGATCGTCGAGCTTGGGGGGGCGCAGGTCGTGGACCAGGCGGCGCACCTCGCCGACACTCTCGCGGACGTCGTCTTGCAGGGCCGTCAGGTGCGCGTTGGCCCGCTCGGGCGCGCGCTCAAGGAGCATCCGTGCCGCTTCCAGCTTGAGTCCCAGGCCCGACAGCGCCGGGCCCAGACCGTCATGCAGGTCACGCCGCAGCCGCCGGCGTTCGTCCTCGCCCGCGCGCACCAGCCGCTCCCGAGACGCCCGGAGGGCCTCACCCAGTTGCCAGGCGTGGGCAGCGTCGGCCAGTTGGTCTGCCACCACCCCCAGGAGGCGGTGATCGGCCGGTGACAGGGCCTCGCGCGCTCCACGCGGAGCGGCCACCAGGGTCCCCACACGCTCGCCCCCGACCACGAGCGGCCAACTCACCGCGTGGCTTCCGACCTCGCCGCAGGTCAGCACCTCGCCGCCCAGCAGGTGCAGGGCCACGCCCGGGAGCCTCAGGGATACGCTGAGCAGGTCCAGCGCCGCTTCCAGGCGTGCCCTGGGATCCGGGGCCCGGGCGAGTTCCAGCGCGAGCCGCTGGGTCATCAGGAAAGGATCGTCTCGCAGGCCGTACAGCAGGCGGTTGACCGCGTGAATCAGCGCGGCCCGTACACTTCCGAAGCCCGTGGCGATCAGGATTGCGGCCACCATCCCGAGCCACAGGCTGTTCTCCGCTCCCACCAACGCCCCGATGCCTCCCACGACCCCGACGTACACGAGTGCGGTGAAGCCGGCCAGACCGACCAGTACCCCCACGCGCGCCAGACCAGACTGCAGCGCTCCAGGACGGCGCTCCAGCCAGACCAGGGCGGCCCCCATCAAAAAGGCCAGAAATCCGAGATCGCGCAGCGCCGGACGCCCCAGTTCGTTCCACCACGCGCCCAGCCTCAGGGAACCGAGCAGGGTCGGGCGGCCGAGGAGGTCCGTGGGCAGTGAGCTGGCCGCAAAGACCAGCAGGCACAGCAGCAGCGCCGCCTCGCCCCAGTGGCGCGCGGACCGCGTGTTCTGGCGCTGCCCCAGGGTCCACACGCCGCCGAGGCCCGCCAGCGTCACCCACAGCAGCGGCGCGGTCCACACGCCCAGGGGGACGAGCCCACTGCTCAACACGCCGAGCGTGGCCAGGAGCGCCGCGAGCACCACGCGGTCCCGCCCGGTTTCAAACCGCAAGACCAGCGCCGCCGCCCCCGCGCCGAGTCCCAACGCCGTCCCGTCGAGCACGAGCCGGAGCCGCGTGAGGAACGGCGTCCAGGTCCGGTCGTCGAGCCCCCGCACCGACCACACCAGATCAAGCCAGTGGGCGTGGAGGCTCAGGAACAGCACGGGCGCGGCGGCCAGCAGCACCAGGGCAGGCAGGGTCCAGACGCGCAGGGCCTGGGGAAGCCCAGCGGTGACGCGCATTGACGTTCTGGAAGGCATAGGCTCTCGCACGCCTCCAGCGTGGCGGAACGGGGGTCCCGAATGGCAGGGACGGACCTTGTCCCAGATTGTGGGGCACGGCCTGCCTCAAGACAACGGGACAGTGCGGCGCGCACCCTGTGGACAGCAGCGGGAGACGGAAACCTGAGCCGGCCCGCTCACCCAGGAGCCCACCATGAAGCACGGCCGGACCTCTGCCCTGATGCTCACCTTTGCGCTCGCGGCTCCTGCCGGCCAGGCCCAGCCGCCGCCACGGCCCTCTATGCCGTCACCCTGGAAAGCTCTGTGAAGGGGTACCGGC
The DNA here is from genome assembly GCF_900176165.1 of Deinococcus hopiensis KR-140. Lineage (NCBI taxonomy): Bacteria > Thermotogati > Deinococcota > Deinococci > Deinococcales > Deinococcaceae > Deinococcus > Deinococcus hopiensis. The sequence goes on along the minus strand of NZ_FWWU01000003.1, from coordinate 299,928 downwards.
ACAACGCGGCCCTCACGGGAGGCGGCCTGTACGACGCCGGCGCGTGGGTCCCACGCGGTGGTGAGGAGATCGGCGTCGGCTGGAACATCTTTACCAGGGTGTTTGCCGCACCTGGGGGCGTGATTTACGGCGTGATGCCCAACGGCAATCTGAAATGGTATTGGCATCTGGCGTACCGGACAGGCGGGGGCCTGTATGAGGCGGGGGCCTGGGATCCACGCGGGGGCAAGGTCGTGGGGACCGGCTGGAACGGATTCACCCAGCTGGCCGCTGGCAAAAACCGCGTCATCGCGGTTCACCGCACCAGAGTGCCGCTGAACCTTGCTGCTCGTGGAGTGGAGAACACCTTTTGTATTCTCCACTCGGTAAGCTGAGGGCAGGGCCTGTGCCCAAACTGTTTGGCGTGGATGCTCGGCGGCGTTCCTTCCAGCCGGCGGAACTCCCTGCCCCGAAGGCACATGAAGGAGAAGGTCATGTCCCGAATTCGCCCCTTGCTGCTGCTCGCGCTCGCTTTGCCCCTGTGGGTATCCTCCGGCAGGACGGAGGTGGTCTCGCCCGGCCCCGCTCCAGTCACCTCGCCCGCATCGGGTGGGACGTGGATTATGGGATACGCGGTCGGTTACGAACGGGACCTCCTTCCAGCAGACGAACTGAACTGGAGTGCCCTGACCCACCTCGTGGTGGGCCGGGCCACGCCCAACGCAGACGGCACGCTGAACACCACCTTCGATATCGACGCGTCCGGCGGTCCCCTCTGGGCGAAAGCCATGGTGCGCCAGGCACACGCCCACCACGTTCGGGCCATCCTGATGCTGGGGGGGGCAGGGGAGCACGCCGGCTTCGCGGGCGCCGCCGCCCGGCGGCGAGACACCCTCGTGCAAAATATTCTCCAGGTCGTTGAGGACTACGGCTTCGACGGGGTAGACCTGGACTGGGAACCGCTTTTTGCCGCCGACGAGGTTCCCCTGCGAGGCCTGGCCACGCGCCTGCGCCAGCGGCGGCCAGGGTTGCTGCTGACCCTCCCCGTCGCCTTCGTGAACGCCAACGCGCCGACGCAAGAAGCCCGGCCCAGCTTGGCGGCCCTGTCAGGCACTTTCGACCGAATCAACATCATGAGTTACGGTATGGCCGGCGCATATCCTGGCTGGCAGGCCTGGCACTCGTCGGCGCTGGCGGGCGAGGCGGGGGGGACGCCGACGAGCGTGCAAAGCAGCGTCAGGGCGTACCTCAGGGCGGGTATTCCGGCGCAGAAGCTGGGGCTGGGCATCGGCCTGTACGGGCTGTGTTACCAGGGCGTGACGGCTCCGGCCCAGTCGGCGCCCAGCATGACGACCGTGGCGGATGACGGCGACATGAGCTATGTCAACATCGTCCGCCAGTACTTCACCGCTGGGGCGAGCCGATGGGACGCCCGGGCCAAAGTCCCCTACCTGAGTTCGGTCAAGCCGCTCGGTCCCCACGCCTGCACGTACGTCAGCTACGAGAACGCCGCCTCCATCGGGCGCAAAGGCCAGTACGCCCGCAGCCTCGGCCTGGGAAGCGTAATTCTCTGGACTCTGGGTCAGGGTCACTTCAAGGGTGAACCGTCAGGAAGCGTGGACCCGCTCCTCACGGCGGCCCACGCCGCCTTCCGGCCCTGACCGACAGGCGCGTGGGATCAGAACGGCTCCTCGGTGTCCTCCAGGGAGACGCGGCAGGTCCTGCGCTGTACCTGCCCGGGTTCGGGGTGGGACCCGTTTTTCTCCTTCTCGCTCCCGGCGAGTTGAATCACTTTCTCAACGGCGCAGTCGGAGCCACCTCCGTGCCGCTCCCACCCTCACCGGTCGCGTCCCCCACCAGGTGGCGGGCCAGAGCGGTGGTCTCGGGCAAGGGCGTCAGGCCGAGCTCGGTCAGCGTGGCGCACAGGAAGCGGTAGGTCCGGTGAACAGCGGCGGTATGACCCCGTAAAAACTGGGCGCGCATCAGCGCGCGTGCGGCCGGCTCCTGCGCCGGGTCAATGGCCAGCGCCCGCTCGGCCAGCCCGGCGGCCATCTCGGACTGCCCCGTCTTCAGGGCGTAGGCCGCCTCATCGGCCAGGGCCTGAGGAAGGTGGACGGCATACTGGCGCTGCTCTTCCTGAACGGCGTGCAGGTCGCTGTCGGCCAGAGCTGGCGGCAACGCGAGCAGGCCAGCGGCCCGGCCTGGCCCTCCGGTCGCCATCCTGAGCAGGGTCCGGGCTTCCTCCAGGTCCACTTCCAGATCTGGGCTGGGCTTCAGGCGCAGCCAGTCGCCGCGTTCCAGAAAGGTGCCGCTGGCCACGCCTTCTTCTAGAATCTGCCCGAGGGCGTGGAGGGTCACCCGGAAGTTACGTTCACCCACCTGCGGATCTGCACCGGGAAACAGGGCTTCCTGGGCGACCTCGCGGGCCATACCCCCGGCTTCCACAGCCAGCAGCGCGAGCAAGTCGCGCGCCCGTGCCCGGCCCCAGTCGCGGCCCCGGCCACCGTCACGCGTCACGGTGACCCGCCCCAGCACCTGAACCCGGACCTGGACCCCAGGCGTTTCGAGCGCCTGAGGCAAGTGCGTGTAGCCCAGGGCGTGGGCCACGGGAAGCAGCCCCGCCTGGGCTTCTGGCCTGGCTTCGCCCAGCCGCGCCAGCAGGGCCGCGCGCGCCGCCCGGGACCGCGCGGGGGAGAGCAGTGCGCGCCGCGTCAGCAGAAACGGAAACTTCAGGACCGCCTGCACCGCCTCGGCGGCCCAGACCGCCTCGCCCGACGCGGCGTACTGCGCCAGGGCGGCGCACGCCTGCCCAAAGGTGTCGGTGCAGGCCCTGAAGTCCGCGTAGGCCGCGTGCAGGTCGGGCATGGCCTCCGCGGGTCTGCCGCCGTGCAGCGCTCCCAGGGCGGACGTGAGCCGGGTCAGGGCAAGGACATACCGGTCCCCACCGGCGTGGGCCAGCGCCTCGTCCCGGTACGCCGCGGCCTGGGCCGGGTGCCCCTCCAGGCCAGCCAGATAGGCCAGGCCCATCAGCGGTTCGACCCGCAGCCGGGGCACCACGTCCTGCGCCAGCGCCAGTGCCCTCAGGTAAGGCTGTCGGGCTGCCGGCAGGTCCCCGCCGATCTGCGAAGCGTGGCCGAGGCGGGACAGCGCGAGCGACTGCACGAACAGGCTCTCCAGCCGCTCGCCTTCCGCGAGGCCCTCGCGGGCAGAACGTTCCGCCTCGCCCGGCTCTCCCAGGACGGTCTGAAGAAAACTGGCGAGCAGAAGGCCCTCCCGGTGATTCTGGGCGGCCCGGGCTCCACCCAGTTCGCCCCGCGCCGCCACCTGTGCCAGCGCCAGTGCCCGGGTGAGTTGCCCCGAGCGCAGGGCATACCGCGCTCCCCGCGCCAGGTCCGGTTCGAGGGCCAGCGCCTCCGCCAGATTCCCCGCATTGAGGTGGTTCTCAGCGTAGAGTCGCCGGACGTCCAACGCCTCTTCATCCCGGGCGAGCTGGGCCGCGAGCGCGAGCGGTGCCCAGCCCTGGTCGGGCTGCACCGTGTCCAGGGCCACCTGGGCCTCGCCCAGCGCGCGGGCGAAGGCCGGTGCGCGCCCGTAGGCCGCGAGCGCCTCGGCGTAGCGGGACGAGAGCCGCAGAGCGTCGCCGGACAGGGCGTAGAGTTCCGGCGTCCAGGCGTCTTTCGGCAGGCGGTCCAGGGTCCGCAGGATCAGCGTGACGCGGCCCTGGGCGAGCCACTGGGCACCAAACTGAACCAGCAGGTGCGCCGTGCGTACTGGATTGCCCGCCAGCAGGTGCGCGGCCATCGCCCGACGTGGACGCCCGGTGCGCTCGAAAAAGGCCGCGCCGCGCGCCGCGATCTGTTCGACCTCGTGGGGTTGAAGCAGGCCCCGCAGGTGCGCGCGCAGGAGCGGATGGGCGCGGTAGCTGTCGCCGGTCCGGGTCAGGAAAGTGCCGCCGCGCGCCAGGCCTTCCAGGAGGGACGATACCTGATCCTCCTCCGCGAGCGTTTCCGGCAGCGTTTCCGCGAGCAGGGCGGGTGTGATTTCCTCGAAGACGCTGCTGCGGGTCAGCAGGGCGCGTAGGCTGGGGTCAAGTGGCCCCAGAACCTCCTGCGCCAGATACGTGAAGAGGGTTCCCAGCTGCGCTTCCCCGCCGTCGAGATCGGCCAGGCCCGCCAGCCGAACCCGGCCCTGGGCCGCCGCCTGGGCCAGAAAGCGGGCCGCGATGGGCCACCCCTCCGTCACAGCGTGTGCCAGCCGCACTTCACCCCCATCCACGTCGATCCCCTGAGCGGTCAGCAACTCCGTGAGTTCCGCAGGCGTGAAGGCCAGGTCCGCCGCCGACGCCCGTCGCAGGTCGCCTGCGGCTTCCAGGCGGGCCAGTTCCGGAACGTCCAGCGTGGTCCGCGACAGCAGCGCGGTCCGGCTGCCTGCTCCCGGCTCACCCAGCAGCTCCCGTAAGACGCCCTGCGTGAGGGGGCCCGCCACATGCTGCGCCTCGTCGAGCACCAGCAGCGCGTCCGAAGCGTCCAGTACGTCCGCCACGCGCCGGGCGACCCGGCGCGGCGCGGCCCCAGCGTCCAGAAGGGCACCCGGGCCATCCCCGCTCGGCAGATGTGATACAGCGACCGCCAGTCCCGCCACAAATACCTGTGGATCGGCGTCGTCCACGTCCAGCGTGAGCCAGCAGGTGCGGCCCAGTTCCCCCAGGTTCGCCGCGAAGGCGGTGGTCTTGCCGTAGCCGGCGGGGGCCACCACCGTTACCACCCGTGCTGAGGTGAGCAGCGCAACCAACCGGGGACGCGCCACCGCCCCCCGGACCTGCGGAGGTCGCGCCCGGCGCGCCGAGGCGTGTTCCCGCCAATCACCTGGCAACATGGGTCCATGCTAGCGGAGCGCGGGGCACACGCCTCCTTGCGCGCCGCCTGCTCACAGCGCCAGATACGCCTCTCGGACGCTGGGATCGGCGAGAAGCGCCGTGCCCGTCCCCTCCTTGACGATCTGACCGTTTTCCAGCACATAGGCCCGGTCCGCGAGCTTCAGGCTCAGGCCCACGTTCTGCTCGACCAGGAGGACGCTCACGCCCTCTGCATTTACGGCCTTCAGGGCACCGAACACCGTCTGGGTCATCAGCGGCGAGAGGCCCAGAGAGGGCTCGTCCACCACCAGCACGCTGGGCCGGGCCATCAGCGCGCGCCCCACCGCCACCATCTGCTGCTCACCTCCGGAGAGGGTGCCCGCGAGTTGCGAAGCGCGTTCCTCCAGGCGTGGAAACAGGGAATACACCTGCCCGAGCGTCTGCGCCTGCGCGCTCCGCGCCCTGGCGCTCATGGCCGCTCCGAGTTCCAGATTCTCCCGCACCGTCATCCTCGGAAACAGCTCGCGCCCTTCCGGAACGTGCCCGAGACCCAGGGCCACGACGGCGCTGGGCGCAGCGCGGGTCACGTCCCGCCCGCCGAGCAGCACCCGTCCCGCCGTGGGCTTGACCACACCGCTCACGGCGCGCAACGTGGTGGTCTTGCCCGCTCCATTGGCCCCGATCATGGCGACGAACTCGCCCGGAGCCACCCGCACGCTCACGTCCCACAGCACCTGCACCTTGCCGTATCCGGCGGCCAGACGCTCGATCCGCAGTTCCTGTCCCTGCATTTGGGATGCCGTCATGCGCGCAGTCCTTCCTCGGTGCCCAGGTAGGCCGCCACCACCTGGGGGTGGGCCGTCACCTCGCGGTAGGTGCCCTCGGCCAGGACCTGACCCTGGTCCATCACGACCACCCGGTCGGCCAGGTCGCGCACCACAGGCATGATGTGCTCGATGAACAGAACGCTCACGCCGCTCTCCCGCACGCTGCGCACCAGCCCGACGGCTTCCTGGGCTTCTGCCGGTCGCAAGCCCGCCATAACCTCGTCGAGCAGCAGAACCTGCGGCTGCGTGGCGAGGGCACGGGCAACTTCCAGCCGTTTGTCCTGAAGCAGGGTCAGCTCGTGCGCCGCCTTGTCCGCATGCGCTGCCAAACCCGTGCGTTCCAGCAGGGCGTAGGCCCGCTCGCGCGCTTCCGGAAGGCGGCCGCCGGGCTTGCCGAACAGCGCTCCCACCGTTACGTTCTCGTGGACCGTCATCTCCGGAAAGGGCCTCACGATCTGAAAGGCCCGGCCGAGCCCCGCGTGACAGCGGGCTTCCATGCTCCTGTCCGTCACGTCCTGCCCCAGCAGGTGCAGCCGCCCCGAGGTGGGCCGGTACACGCCGGAGAGCAGGTTGAGCAGGGTGGTCTTGCCCGCACCGTTGGGGCCGATCACCGCGAGGATCTCGCCCGCATACTGCGTAAACGTCACGTTCTGCACGGCGAGCAGGCCCCCGAAGCGTTTGCTGAGGCCCTCGGCCCGCAGCACGGCGTCCCTTCCGCCCATGGCGGAAGGCTGAGCGCTGAGGGCCGTCACAGATCACCCCCCTGCCGGCCTTTCTTGAACAGGCCCATCAATCCGCGCGGCAACCACAGAATGCTGAGCATCAGCACCAGGCCGTACACGACGAGGTAACCGTTCTTGACCCCGCTGTGCAGCAGTTCTTCCGCCACCCGCAGCACACTCGCGCCCAGGATCGGCCCGAGCGTGGTGTACAGACCCCCGAAAATGCTGGTGGTGAGTGGCGCGATGGAGTTGGCCAGGCTGAAGGTGTCCAGCGGGTTGATGAAAAACGTCTTTCCGGCAAACAGCACGCCTCCCAACGCCGCGAGCGACGAGGAGATAAAGAAGGCCAGCAGTTTGTAACGCACGACGCTGACCCCCAACACGCGGGCGGTTTCCTCGCCCTGCCGGATGGCCGCGAAGGCGTGATGCAGGCGGGAGCGGCGGACCAGCAGGCTCACGAGCGCCGTGAAGGCCAGGACGCCCAGCGCCAGGAAATACTGCGCCCGTGCGTTGCCGCCCAGCAGGGCCGGGACCAGCAGGCCGTTGGCTCCCCCGGCCACCTGTTCAGGCAGATTCTGGATCACGGTCCGCATCACTTCCGTGAACGCGAGGGTGGCGATGGCGAAATACATTCCGCTCAGGCGCATGGTCACGGCACCCAGCACCAGGCTCATCAACCCCGCCATTACGGCGGCCAGGGGCATGGCCGCGAACCAGGGCATCACCTTGCTGAGCAGGGCGAAGCCGTACGCTCCCAGCCCGTAGAACGCTGCGTGCGCCAGACTGACCTGCCCGCTGCGCGCCAGGATGTCCCACGACAGCGCCAGGACTCCGGCAACCAGCGTGAAGTAGGCGATCTGAAGCAGGTACTCCGCGCGCGTGCCCAGCGGCAAGAAGGGAAGCGCGGCGGCCAGCAGGAAAAACAGGCCAAGCGGCAACATGGACCTGGGCGTGAAGCTGGAGCGTCGGGGGGGGTCACCTCAGGCTGAACCGGGCGGCTGCCCACCCGCCGCATCACTGCGCCCCCCGGTATGAGCGGAACACCAACGTGGCGAAGATCAGGAAGAAGAACACCGCGTCGCTCCAGCCTCCGCCTCCCGGCACGTAGGTCTGGACCAGCGCCTCGGATACGCCGAGCACCACCGACGCCCACAGGACGCCCGTCAGGTTGCCCAGGCCCGCCATCACGATGATGGCGAACGCCTTAAGCGCGAACACCAGCCCCACCGCAGGGGAGGCGAACAGCAGCACGGCCACCAGCACGCCCGCAATGGCCGCCAGCGCGCAGCTGACGCTGAAAGCAATCAGGTACACGCGGTCCACGTCGATGCCGATCAGCTGTGATCCCCGGCGATTCTGGGCCACCGCCCGCATCTGGCGGCCAAGGTTGGTGCGGTACAGCACCGCGTAGAGTCCGGCGAGCAGCAGCACGGCCAGGCCGAAGGCCAACGCTTTTGGCCCTCCCACACTCAGTTCCCCGAGGCTCAGGCTGCTGCCCTGGTATGGTGTCGTGACAGTGCGGGTGTTGCCGCCCAGCAGCATCAGGGCCAGGTTCTGCAGCAGGATGCCCAGACCGAAGGTCAGCAGCATCTGGTTGAGCTCAGGGGCCAGCAGCACGTGCCGGATGCTCACGCGGTACGTCAGGGCCCCCACGCCGAAGACCGCCACGGCGGCGAGCGGCAGCGAGAGCAGCGGGTCCAGGCCCAGATAAGCGCTCATGCCCCACGCGAGAAACGCGCCGATCATCAGGAATTCACCGTGCGCGAAGTTCACGATCCCGACCACGCCAACTGCCAGCGCCAATCCTGACGCCACCAGCGCGTACAGGCCGCTTTGCAGCAGGCCATTGAGCAGGGTTTGTAAAAAGAGTTCCATTCAGAAGGCTCCGTTCACGAGGAGACGGGCCGCCCCGGCGGTGGCGGGCGGCCCGGAGGAGCGGTGAACCCTCAGCATTCAGCTGCTGACGGCGCACCGCCAGCGGCTCACTTGCCCCAGACCATCGGCTTCTGGGCGAACTTGATGGGAAACACGGGAACGCGCCGGTCATCCTGGAACTGGAAGTGCAGCCAGTTGCCGGCCTTGAAGCCCTGGTACTGGGTTTTGCTGCTCTTGGAAAAGGTGAGGGGGCCAAACGGGGTGGCCATATTCGTCTTGGCCAGCTCGGCGGCCACCTTGTCTTTGTCGGTGCTGCCCGCTGCGTTGATGGCCGCCGCGAGGCTCCTCAGGTTCACATAGGCCAGCGGAGCGAAGTACTCCTCGGTCACGTTGCCGAACTTCTTCCTGTACGCCGCCACGAATTTGCGGCTCTCGGCCTGCGGACTGCTGGGCAGCCACAGGCTCAGGCCGGCCACGTTGTCGGCCAGTTTGTTTTTCTCGAAGCCCACCGGCCAACTCGGCGGCGTGCCGTACATCAGGCCGAGCTGCAGGTTCTGCTGCTTGACTTCGGTGGCGAGGGGAAGGGCGTCGGTGTCGTAGCCGATCCAGTACAGAATGTCGGGTTTGACGGCCTTGGCCTTGCTGACCAGCGGTCCGAAGTTGCCGCTGCCCGTCTTGAACTTCTCGGTCATCACGACGTTGAACCCGGCCTTCTTGAAGGCGGCCACGGTATCCGCGATCCCCGCGCTGCCAAACGGGCCGTCCTCGTAGGCGATGGCGATGTTCTTCGCCTTTTTCTGGGTTTTGAGCGTCTTGAAGTACCCCAAGATGGCCTCAAAGTTGTAGTACGACCACGGATGGTAATGAAAGAAATACTTGTGGTCTGCAAAGGCGTCTTCGACCGGTACCGCGGCCGCTCCGATCCAGGCCATGAATGTGTTGTACTGCTTGGCCGGACCGCTGATGGCGATGGAGGTCGCGCTGCTCACGCCGCCCGCCATGAAGTCCACCTTGTCGACCGTCACCAGCTTCACGAATTCGGGAACAGCCTTCGCCGGCGCAGAACCGTCGTCGGCGAATTCGAGGTCCAGGGGCTTGCCAAGCACGCCACCCGCACGGTTGATCTCGTCGAGGGCCAGCAGGTACCCGTTGCGGGCGGCCTGACCCGATACGCTGCTCGCGCCAGAAAGCGGAAGCAGCACGCCGACCTTCACTGCGCCCGCGCCGGAGAGCGCGAGCAGAACGCCCGTCAGTAGCATCTTTTTCATCTTCAGCCGTGAGTGTAGGCGAGCGCCATCACTCCAGCGTTACAGCGGCCCGGCGTCAGCCGGAACACTGGCTGAACACCCGCGTGTGCGGTCCACCGTCCCCGAGATCTGCCCTTCTCTGTGACCGGGCCGTAACGCTTCCCGCCTACCCTCGGACCAATGGAACGTGATCAGGCAGAGGAGAGCGGCAGCCCTGGCTCGCCGCCAGAGAGGTTTACGCTGCGACATACGGCGGTGCTGGCGGGCGTGCCCGTGGCAGTGGAATTGGGAGGACACAGCTGGGGAGCGCTCAACGCGGCGCGCGACAACGCCGTGTTGGTCTGCCACTATTACACCGGCACTTCTCAGGCGGCGGGCCGGGCTGCGGACGGAACGCCCGGATGGTGGGCCGAGCTGATCGGCCCGGGCCGCCCTATCGATACCGACCGCTTTTACGTGGTTGCGATGAACACGCTGTCCAACGTGCAGGCCCACGGTCCCGGGGTGGTAACGACGGGACCGGCAACCCTTCATCCGGACGGCGAGGTGTGGGGCAAGCGCTTTCCTCCCTGGGACTTTGCCGACCTCCATCAGCTTCAGGAGGCGCTGCTTCGCCAGATCGGGGCTGAACGCTGGCACGCGGTGGTCGGGCCGAGCCTCGGCGGAATGCAGGCCCTGCAGTGGGCGGGCCGGGCTCCAGAACTGGCTCCCCGCGTTGCGGCCATTGCCGCCAGCCCCTGCGCCGGACCGGTCCTGCAAGGCGCCTTCGGCCCACTGCTGCGGGACGTGGCTGGAACGGGGGATGTGGAGGCCGCGCTCCGGCTTATCTCCCTGTTCGGAATGGGGGCTGATGGGTTGGAACGGAATTTTCGAGAGGCCGATTTCGGCGCGTACCTGCGGTCCCGGTCGGTCACGGCCAGCCTCGCGCACATTCTCGATATCGCGCGGGTGGTGCTCACCCACAATCTGGCCGCGCTTTTGCCGGAAGGTGACCCGTTCGGTCCGTGGCGCAGGGCCGGTCTGCGCCTCCTGACCGTCAATATCCGGGGAGACCAGTTCTTTCCGGCAGCGGAGATGCGCGCCTTTGCTGCCTCCACCCGCGCGGCGGGCGTAGCGCATACCCACCTCGAATTCGACTCGCCCCACGGTCATCTGGGCTGCGTGATGGACACCGCTCCCTTTGCGGGAGGGCTGCGCGCCCTGCTGGAAGACGGGTTGCCCGATGAAGCATTCGCGCCGGACACCGCCGCGTGGCGCGAGGTGCCCCATGCCTGAGCGGACGCTCGTGGCCCTTCACGGCAACTTCGCCTCCTCTGCCTGGTGGACCGCATTGGCCGCCCATCCCCCCACCGGGTGGCGCGTCCTGGCACCTGACCTTCCCGGCTTCGCGGGCACGCCGCCTCCAGGTGAGGTGAGCATCGCCGCTTACGGCGACTGGCTGTCCCGCTGGCTGCGGGGCCAGGGAGTGGAGCGCCCGGTCCTGCTGGGTCACAGCCTGGGAGGCGCGGTGGCGCTCGAAGTGGCGTCCCGCGACCCACAGGCGGTGTCCGGCCTGGTCCTCGCGGCCAGCGCTCCTCCCGGCGGTCTGGTCACGCCCGAGGAAAACTACCCGGTGCTCGAACTGCTGCGAACGAACCGGGGGCTGCGGGAACTCAGCCTGGGTGCCCTCTTTCCCTCCGGGCGTCCAGCCAATTTCGATCAACTGGTCGACGATGGTGGTCGGATGGCCGCCTCCCACTACGCGGGCAATGCCAGGGCCCTGGCGGCGTGGCGGGTGGACGTGTCCCGCCTGAGGGGTGTTCCAGCCCTGGTGCTGGGCGGGCTGCTCGATACGTTGATCACGCCAGAGCTGGTCCGCGCTCAGGCCGCTGCGCTGGAAACGGAAGCCGTCCTCCTGGAACACGTCGGGCACGGCTTTCCCCAGGAAGACTCCGTAAATTTTCGTCGTCGCCTGGAAGCCTTCCTCGCTTCACTGGGAGAGCACGGCTCACGGTGATCTGCCCTGGACCGGAACGGGTCGGAAGTTCCTCCCCGTCTGGAGATGGGCGGCGTGAGGTGCAGCGGCGGCGGCCAGACGAAAATCAGGAGGGCGTATGAACAAGGTGTATGGGAGCGCCGGGGAGGCGCTCAGCGGGGTGGTGGAGGACGGGCAGACCATCGCCGTGGGGGGTTTGGGCTGTGCGGAATTCCGGAGCAGCTGATCCTCGCGCTGCGGGACAGTGGGGTCAGGGGGCTGACCGCGGTGAGCAACAACGCGGGTGTGGACGGCTGGGGCCTGGGGCTGCTTCTCGAGACCCGGCAGATCCGCAAGATGGTCTCCAGTTACGTGGGCGAGAACAAGGAGTTCGAGCGCCAGTATCTTGCCGGCGAGCTGGAGCTGGAGTTTACGCCGCAGGGAACGCTGGCCGAGCGGATGCGCGCGGGTGGAGCCGGCATCCCGGGGTTTTACACCAGAACGGGTGTGGGCACGGTCGTCGCTGAGGGCAAGGAACACAAGGACTTTGACGGCGAGACGTACATTCTCGAGCGCGGCATCGTCGCGGATGTGGCGCTCGTCAAAGCCTGGAAGGCGGATCGGGCCGGAAACCTGGTGTACCGCAAGGCGGCGCAGAACTTCAATCCTATGGCGGCCACCTGTGGCCGCCTGACCGTCGCCGAAGTCGAGGAACTCGTCGAGATCGGGCAGCTGGACCCGGACGAGATCGACACCCCGGGCATCTTCGTGCAGCGCGTGGTGCTCAACCCAAATCCCGAAAAGCGCATCGAGCAGCGAACGGTCCGCAAGGTGGAGGCCCGGGTGGGCAGCGCAGCCGGAGAGGAGGTCTGAAATGCCCTGGACAAGGGAAGAGATGGCGGCCCGCGCCGCCCAGGAACTGGGAGACGGCTATTACGTGAACCTCGGAATCGGTCTGCCCACGCTGGTGGCCAACCACATTCCCGAGGGGGTCAACGTCTGGTTGCAGTCCGAAAACGGACTGCTGGGCATCGGTCCTTTTCCCACCGAGGAGGAGGTGGACCCGGACCTGATCAACGCGGGAAAACAGACGGTAACGGCCCTGCCCGGCGCGAGCTTTTTTCCAGCGCCGACTCCTTTGCCATGATCCGGGGAGGCCACGTGAATCTGGCGATTCTGGGGGCCATGCAGGTCAGTGAGGGGGGAGACCTGGCAAACTGGATGATTCCGGGGAAGATGGTCAAGGGGATGGGCGGGGCGATGGACCTCGTGGCGGGGGTGCAGCGTGTGGTGGTGCTGATGGAGCACGTCGCCAAAGGGGAGGCGCACAAGATTTTGCGCGCGTGTTCGCTGCCCCTCACGGGCAAGGGCGTGGTGGACCGCATCATCACCGACCTCGCCGTGCTGGACGTGACCCCAGAAGGGCTCCAACTCGTCGAACTCGCCCCAGGCGTCTCCCTTCAGGAACTCCAAGCCAAAACCGGCGCCCAGATTCACCCCTGACCCGGTTTTCGCACCTTAAAGTATTTGTCCGAATGGCGCCGCGCGTGGAAGGGCACTCCTCACGGCGCCATTCTCCCCCGTGCCCATTCAAGTTCGGTCGCCGGGGTCGGTCAAAAAGAACTCCGCACTTGGACACATGCGCTAAGGTGCGGCGGTTCAGACCACATTGTCGGGTATGCGTCAGGGCACTTTTTCATTGGCGGGTTCCACGGCTTTCGGCCAGCCTGCAACGGGCGCTTGTTCCGCATTCCTCTGGTAGGTTGTCTCACCCCGCAGGCTGGCCAGCTGCCCTTCGAAGGTCGTGGTGGTCTTCTCAATGGTCTGAGCACGCGCGCCCGGCTGAATCCGTTCTCGCCAGCGCCGCAACCGATTGGCCAGCGTGATCAGCCCCAGGACGTGACGCACGAGCGGTTTTCGGATACCCAATGTGTCTGCCATAACGTCCCCATGGAGGCGGCGGGCGACAGCATGCACCAGGTCCAGCGTGAGCGGCGGTGACGTCGGGACGCTCGGCCCCAGGAGATCCGCAACCGCCACGAGCATCGCCTGGGTCAGCGCCCGAGCGTCTTCACCTGGGGGTTGTTCCGTCGCGCTGATCAGGCCCAGCAGGTCGGCAGCCTTTGCCTGGCTGGTTACGCCAGCGTACAGGTCCGGGTGGACGCCCAACAGGTGCGCCACGTACCGCCAGAAGTGGTAGAGGTCGGCGAGTTCCGATTCAGAGAAGGTGATGCCAAAGGTCTGCAGCGCATGAAAAGGCACAAAGGTGAAGTCGAGCCAGGTGCGGGCCATCTCCAACTGATTGATGGGGCCCCCACTTTCGCGGGGGTCCCAGTTCTGCTGCCAGAGACGGGCGCGCACGCGGGCATGCAGGAGCCGGACTTGCACGTTGTGCACGTACCCTTCACTGCCCAACAGGAGCCCACCCGGCAGAACCGAGGTGATGTTCCACATGCCCGTTTCCACAATGCGGCGCCGGGCCATTCCGGTCAGGTTTTCCGTCCGGGTCAGAACCCGGGCGATGGACGGCGAACTGTAGGTGTGCGTCAAGGACCCTGGCCCGAGCGAGAGCATGATCCACACGTTGCCGATGGCGAGGTAGGCTTCTGAACCCCGCACGAGCGCTGCGCGGTCCACCCATTCAGGCACCCGCTCGGTCTCGCTGAGCAGCGCGTGCACGGCGGGCAGGTCCTTACTGACGAACCGGCGGCCGTGGCGCAGTCCCGCGCGAAGTTGACGGCGTGCGCCTTCCCCTTGACCGCGCAGTTCAGCGTCCGCTTCGTCAGCCACGGGGTCACCGAGCTCGATCATCCGGACCAGCAGGTCCACGCCTGCGTTTCCGAACCGCTCGCGGGCCGCGGCGAGAAGGACCAAACTGGACGGAGGGTTCGGCCTCATGGTTGCGCTCATGCTGCCTCATTATGCGTATCTACCTCACCCGAACCGTTCTGTTTGCTCTGTGGCCGCCCGCAACGTTTGTGCCTGTGCCCTTGCCGCGGGGCACAGGCGGCGCGCCGCAAGTCGCGAAGTGGCTTTGAAAAAGGCCGCACCATGTAACGGTCGTCGGAAAGTTTTCCCCGGGTGCACACGGGGTACCAAATCCGAGCTTGTACAGTTCCTCTGGAACGCGAGTAGGTAAGGAGTGGCCGGAGATGGACCGCTTCCAGCGCCCGTTTTTCTCCCAACCGTTCTACTCGGCTTGAATCACTTTGTAAGCGCGGAGGTAGGCGTCCTGATCATTCGGTGGGGTGGAACCCGGTCCGCCAGCCTCTTCCTCCAAATCCCATCCAGACAGGACGAAAATGGTTCGGGGGGCATCTGCCAGGACCCTTCCGTGGGAGCGCCGCCGCTGCCCCGGAGGTTCCGCGCGCTCCACCGGTCTGAGCGTGCCCCGGCCCTCTGGGTGCAGGCGAGGACCGGGAACCGGCGGCGCTCGGGGTCGGGCGTTCTCAAGGCCGTCAGGCAGTGTGCCCAGCGGGTTTCCCGGGTCCGGGTCTCCCAGCAAGCGCCGGGAGCACCGCCAGCGAGGCGCTGAGGACGCGCACTGGCAGGTGCAGCGTGCCGGCCAGTAGGCTCAGCCAGGGCATCGTCACGGCGATCAACAGCAGGCCCAGCGCCGTGTGCCGGGAGCGAAGATCGAGTTTGGCCCGCGTGTAAAAAAAGGTTAGGCCGTAAATCAAACCGAAACCGCCCGCAATCAGCGATCGGCGCTGCGGAGTAGGCCGATGGCCTGCTTCCTACAAGTGCCTGCCTACTCCGCGCCTTCGCGCTGGTGAGCCTTCCGGGCCAGCAGCCTGGTCAGGCTGCTGGCGAAGGAGCCCTCAAGAGTGGACGCCCGTGTTCTGCCGCTCGGCCGAAACCACGGGCATCGGCCGACATCAGGGGCGGGCCAAGACGGTCCGCTTCATCCTGAATGGTTTGGGTGCGGGTAAGGCGCCGTCGGAAGAAGCTGCGTCCGTCATATGTGGGGTCCGGCTCTCCCTGGCCGTGCCGCAGACTTCACCTCCAGTCACCCCACCTGCGCGGGCCGCGCCTCTCCACACCCTGAGGGGTTTGAGTCCCGGGAACTGGCCGCGGATCAACCGCTCCACTGGCTCTGGAAGGCTGCGCGCTGCGGTGCGGGCGGCCGAACGGCGTATACGGCCCGTCGGCCGGCTTCTCCACCACGCCTGCACGGCGAGGACCACCTCGGCTGCCGTCGTGATTACTGCTGAAAGTTTCCGTCCGGCTGCAGGGTGAAGTAACAGGTGGTTCCCTCTCCAGGCGTGCTTTCCATCCAGATCTGCCCGCCGTGCCGCTCCACGATCTTCTTGCAGACGGCCAGCCCGATGCCCGTTCCCTCATACTCCTCCCGGCCGTGCAAGCGCTGAAAGATCACGAAAATGCGCTCGAAGTACTGCGGCTCGATGCCAATCCCATTGTCCCGCACGGCGAAGCGCCACAGCTCCCCGTCACGTTCCGCCCTAACGTGGACCTCCGGCGTCACGCCCTCCCGACGGTACTTCAAGCCGTTCGAGATCAGGTTCTGCAGGAGCTGGTCGAGCTGCTGGGCGTCGGCCAGGACCACCGGCAGCCTGCTCCGCGTAACCCTCGCTCCGTCCACCTCCGCTTCCAGGCGGCGAACCACCGCGTCGAACACAGCGTCCACTTCGGTTGGCAGCAGGGGACGCTGCTGGGTATGCACACGGGAAAACGTCAGGAGATCATCCACCAGCCGCTTCATGTGCTCCCCGCCGTCGACGATATGTTGCAGATAAGCCTGCCCGCGTCCGTCGAGTCGGTCGCTGTAGCGGCGCTCCAGGAGGCCTGCGAAGCTGGTCATGGCCCGAATCGGCGCCTGCAGGTCATGGGAGGCAACGTACGCGAACTGCTCCAGCTCCGCGTTGCTCCGCGCCAGCTCCTGGTTGCGGCGTTCCAGCAGCGCGACGCTCTCGGCCCGTTCCAGCGCGAGTCCCAGGCTGCCCACCACAGTTTCCAGAACGACCCGGTCCGTCCGGCTCCAGGCCCGCTTCTCGAAGAGGACGGCGATGAACACGCCCATCACCTCTCCACGCCGTGAGACGGGGAGGGCCGCCGCCGCGTTGACGTGCTGCACCATTTCGGCCGGCGTATCACTGCCCTGCGCGTAGGTGTCCTGGAAAAAGGGCTGCCCGGTGGTCCACGGAATATCGACGGTCGGGGTTTCACCGACGAGCGGTCCAGCATCGATAAAGGCCTGCAGACCGGAATGCCCCACGTCCCCCGTCTGCACCCAGTTGCGCCAGCGTCCGCCGTCCCGCCCGTAGTACAGCGCGTAGCCGGAGGGCAGCAGCGACAGCACGACCTCCTGCGCCCGCTTGACGAAGGCGCGGGGGTCACTCTGGTCCGTCAGGTCACGGGTAAGGTGCGCAAATCCTTCCAGCGCCTGCGTCCGGGCTTCGAGTTCTGCGTTCTGAATGGCCAGGCGCCGGGTCTGCTCGGTCCGCTCCAGCGTCAGGTGCAGTCCGCGGACCACCGCCCGGATCAGGGACTGCTCGCGTTCTGTCCAGGAGTGGGCGTGACGGGTTTCCACTGCAAAAAGACCGCGCGTCTCGCCCCCGTACACCGTTGGCAGGAAGCCGGTGGCCCCGTGGGACACGGTGCGAGACAGGCCTTGAGCAGCACCGTCCCAGCCGTCCTTGAAGAGGGGCGTGCCCGACCGCACCGTCTCTGCGTAATTCGGGGTCCTGACGTCGACACCCGCCGTGATCTCGGCGACGACTTCGGGGGCCATATCCTCGGACCACGCCTGCGCCTTCCACAGATTGCCCTCCCGTTCGTAGTAGGCGGCGCTGACGTGGGGGAGGTTGGCGCGGACAGTCCTGACCGCCTGCCCCGCGAGCGCACGAACGTCGCTCTCGTGGCCCACCGCCTCCTTGTAGACCACGAAGGCGTCGAGCGCGGCGCGCTGCTCCTCCAGCTCAGCGGTCCGCGCCGCGACGCGCGCCTCCAGGTCCTGCTGAAGTCGGGCACGCCCGAGGGCCACAGCACCCTGGGCCGTCAGGGTACGCAGGAAACGCACCTCCTGAAGGGTAAATTCGTGCGGCTCCCGAAAGTCGAGGATCAGGGCCCCGAGCGGCCGGTCATCGAGGAACATGGGGAGGACGGCGGTGGCGACGGCCGCCACACCGCCAGTCCGCTCCTCGAGTTCTGGATAGGCCTGGTTCAGGGCTCCCCGACGTTCGAAGAAGAGGGGCTGCCGCCTCATGAGGGCGTCTCCAGCGGGCACACGGCCGTCCAGAGGACCGTCCTGCCAGAGGGTCTGCGCCTTCTCCTCGTGGCCCTGGACCCGCTTGACCTCCAACCCCGTTCCCCTGGAGTCGACAAGCAGAACGGCGCCCGCGATGGCGTTCAGAGCGCCCAAGGCAGAACTGAGGATCACGTCCAGCACCTCCTCCGGCGTCTGAGCGGTGCTGAGCGTTTCAATGGCGCTCAGCAGACGCTCGCTCAGCGATGGGGGAAGCGTAGTGGACGCGCCTGACATGACCGCAACATACCTGTCGGCGAAGGTGAATACAGCCCCTGGGGCTGCAAAGGGTGGGAGCGGGCCGTCTGAACTCGAGCTGGGCGGTACCACATCTGTGTGACCGTGACAAAACCGTTTGGTGCAAGCGGAGGGGTGCAGCGCGTAACGAAGGGAAAGGAACGCTTAGGGTTGCCGGGAAAGAAGTTGCCCCTCCGGCGCTGTCCCGGCGGAAGGGAACTCTTCAGCAGGTCTGAGCAGGCGCGTTCCAGGTTGCTGAGGAATCACAGGCCAACAATCTCTAATCTGCTGGCCGACTGGGCTAGGTGTGAGACACCTACTCCTTGCAGCTTACCCAGAAACAGCAAGGCAATAAGCTTGAGGAGTAGAGCCGCACCCACAGGCAAAACACCAGTGCGGCTGAGCAGGGCAATAACCAAGACTGCGAGGCAGATAGTGAGCTCCCGGCAATGGATACAAATCCAGCTTGTAGTGTCATTCGTTAGGCGCACGCACAAGTGAGAAAAAGGGATTGAGGTCAGTGTATGTCTTCCTCTGTAGAGCACAGGCTACGAATGCGCATTGGGAGGATGAAGGGCGGGCCTCAGTACACATAAGGCTGGTGGTCATCAACCAGACCTGCTTGGCATGCTTCAGACCTGTTCGGCATAAAGTCACAAGCCGTCAGCAGACCCTATTCCGCATGCACCTGGCACGTCGTACGGCCACCTCGGAACACAGGCACAACTTCAAGCCACCGTCGAGATCCCGATCAGGCGTCAACGACCCGTTACCCTACCCCTGGCCCACGAAATTTCTCGCGGGCCGAATCTGCGGCATGCTTGATCCTTCACGCCGAATCTTCCCGACACCAGCACGAGCCCAGGGTTCGGTCCAGGCGGCTATGCACTGAAAAACGTGAAGTGCCCTCAGACCTCGGATGGCCTTACGGCGAGCTTGTACAAGGACGGTCAGCAGGTCGGGACCGCAGAAAACGGGGGTACGGGCGAGCCCAGCCTTGCGTATTTCGACACCCCTCATCACCGCGCGGCCCTCTCCACTGGGGCCGCAACCCTGGGTCCACGCACCCTCCGACTGCTGGGGCTCAAGGACTGTGCCTTTGACTTCAGCGAGGAGGTCACGCCGGATGAACTGCTCGCCCTCTGCGAGGAAGAGCAGTTCGCGAAGAAGTTGAACCGCGACGCGAGGAAGAAATTGCTGAAGGTGGTGTTGGACGCGCAGGCACAGGGCCACCGAGAGACGATAAGCGCCGCTGAACACCTTAAAGTGCACCTTGCTGCTGGACGTCCAGAGGGCTTCCAGATCGCCCGACTGAACAGTTAACTCTCACCCACCTCACGGCGTCCCCTCGCGTACTGAACCGTAACGTATGGCAAGAGTGCGTCGGGAAGGGCGCAAACTGGGCGGAGATTGGGGTGGATTTGGGACCACAGCCGGTTACCCGCCCTTTTGTGGTCGCCCCTAGACCTGGCTTCGAGTAGGCGAAAGAGGTTGAAGACTGACAGGACGCTTTTTGGTCCGTCTTCCCCGGGCAGTCCTGACGGTGTATCTGAGTCCCAACGCTTCCCGGTAACTCCGTGCCAACTCGGGGGCATGCATATTGAACTTCAATTCGCCCTGAATCAGGTGCTGATTGGAGTAGGTGCCCTGCAGCGACGTGGGTGCAGTTCCGTCCAAAGTAAGGACGGCCGTACCCAGACAGGGCGGGGCCTGCCGCCGGTCCCTGAAAAGGGAGACCTTCCGGTAGGTGTACACGAGGTGGACTGCGCCCTGTTCCTCGGTAAAGGCCGCGGCCAGGACGCGGGAACGGCTCTCCATGCTCAGTACTGCCGCTTTGAGTCCGAATGGACTTTGGCGGACCACCAGAAAAACAATCAACGGGCCGGGGTTGACCACACCTGGAGGAAGGTGGGTATGGGTAAGTAGCCCCCGCCAGGTGCCCTGAATGTCCGGGACAGAGCAGCCGA